>CACZPC010000226.1 GCA_902782985.1 Oscillospiraceae bacterium | reverse complement strand
GTTTATCCTGCAGAGTGATCTGTCAGAAGATATTGAATCTATGCATGCCTGTCGGATAATACCGGCAGGCTGCTTTTTTATTAACGAGGTACAGGATGTTTATCGATCACTCGAAGATCTATGTTAAGGCGGGCGACGGCGGTCCCGGCTGCGTTTCCTTTCATACGGAGAAGTTTGTAACCAACGGCGGTCCCGACGGCGGCGACGGCGGTAAGGGCGGAGATGTCATCTTTTATTCCGCTGCCAAGTTGACGACTTTGCAGAGCTTCAGGTTCAAGCATAAATTCGTTGCCCCTGACGGAGGCAAGGGAATGAACCGTAAGATGTACGGCAGAGGCGGAGAGGATCTTCGTATAGCCGTTCCCGTGGGAACTGTGATCAAGGATCTTGATACCGGGAGGATAATAGCCGACTTTACCGAAGATAAGCAGGAAGTTATCGTAGCCAAAGGCGGTAAGGGCGGACTTGGTAATATGCACTATGCCAATGCGGTCCGTCAGGCTCCGCAGTTTGCCAGAGTCGGTGTACCGGGCGAAGAGAAGAATCTCTATATAGAGCTTAAGCTTATCGCGGACGTCGGCCTTGTAGGTTTTCCGAATGCCGGTAAGTCCACGCTGCTGTCAGTAATGACGAAGGCTAAGCCCAAGATCGCTGATTATCCTTTCACGACTCTCGAGCCGGTACTTGGCGTAGTACAGGACTTTGATACGTCATTTGTTATCGCGGATATTCCCGGCATCATCGAGAATGCCCACGAGGGTGCAGGATTAGGACATGATTTCCTGAGACATATCGAAAGGACGAGGCTGCTCATCCACGTCGTAGATGTATCTGCTACGGACGGCAGAGATCCAATAGATGATTTCAATGCCATCAATGATGAGCTGGTGCAGTTTAATCCGGATCTTGCGGAACGTCCTCAGGTCGTTGTCGCCAATAAGTGTGACGGTGCTACAGAGGAAGAGATCGAGCTCTTTGTAAATGAAGTAAAGAGCCAGGGTTTTGAGGATGTATTTGTCATAAGTGCCGCTGCACGTATAGGAATTCAGGAGCTTACGGATAAAGTCACCGAACTTGTGAGCAAGCTGCCTCCCGTAGTCCTTCATGATGCCATCACCGAGGATGAGAAGGTCTACAGATTCGAGAAGGAGGAGCAGTTCGCTATCGAAAGAGATGACGACGGTGCTTATGTCGTAACCGGTACCTGGGCTAAGATGACAATGGGATCCACTAATTTCGATAATTACGATTCGATACAGTATTTCCAGAGATCAATGATCAATGCAGGTGTTATCGACGCGCTTAAGGCGGCAGGGATCAAGGAAGGTGATACAGTAAGGATCGAGGACCTTGAATTCGAGTATGTAGAATAAAGTTATATAAGCATTTGTATAACATTTACGGCGGGCAACAGCCCGCCTTTTTATTTGGGGCTGAAGATATCTTTCAGAGTTTGTAGCGTTTACGCAATGATTTATTCAGGCTAGACTTGATCTGTAAAGGGATAGAAATTGCTTTTGCCGTATTCAGAAAAGGGGATAGATCATGAGACGGAAAGCGGAAAGATCTTTGTCGTTAATTCTGATATTGTCAACGTTGACGACTTTAATTACAGTCACAGGTTGTAATAAGAAGCAGGAAGGATCAGTGAGTGATCTTCCGGAAGAGATAGCAGCGGATATGGAATGGTACGAAGCTTCTTCTACGGCTATTGAGACTGATATCAATGAAGCGGAATTCGAATATGTGACAACGGATGTCCTGGGTTGTATCGGAGATAAGGTCATTTTCTACACATGGGGACAGGTATTAAGTTCACCTATGTCTTACGTACCTGATATTAAGAGAACTTATCTTCATGTATATGATACTGAAGGTAACCATTCTTATGATCTGGATGTAAAACAGGCGATAATGGATCATGATCCTGAGATCACGGGACTTTTTATCAATGATGTTGTCGTAGCAGGTGACAGGTTAAGAATAGAAGTCTTTAATGTCACGACTGAATCGGAT
>CACZPC010000225.1 GCA_902782985.1 Oscillospiraceae bacterium | reverse complement strand
CTTATGATGACGTTCCTTATCAGGCTGAGCAGCCTGTAGCAGTTGCTACACCCGTTGCCGCTCCTCAGGCTTCTGCAACAGTTATCATGCTTACACCCTATGATATTAGAACAAGCCAGATCGTATGCGATCACATCCGTGAGGGTCATATCGTTATCTGCAATCTTACACCTAATGCAAACAACCAGCGTGTAGTTGACTACATCTCCGGTGCTGTTTTCGCACTTGACGGTAAGATCGAGCCTACACCTGTTAAGACTACATTCGTATGCACACCTAAGCACGTTGATCTTATTGTTGACTCTGCTGCAGGTGAGGAGTCCGGTACAAAGGTTTCCGCTCTCTGATATTTCAGTATTGCTTTGATATCAAGAAGCTCTTTCCGATACAGGGAAGAGCTTCTTTTTATATGCAAAGATTTAGGCGTCTGATATAATTTTATATATAGTTCTCCCGAGGAGGATCAGCCTATGAAAGATTCAGACAGACGTGAGGTTTTTTCTTCGATTATCAAGCTTTCGGAGATCCTTCAGAAAGAATGTGAGACTATGTGTGAGATCATCGAATATACAGATGACTGTGTCAATATTTCTAAGCGTGTATCGGCATTGGAAGAGGAAGCGGATAATACCGTTCACGAGCTGGAATTTTATTTCGGTGACAATATGCTTGTGGAAGATCCTGAAGCTATTGCCCTTCACAGAGTCATCGAAGCCATAGAGCAGTGTACCGATAAAGTTGAAGAGTTCATGCGTTGCTTCGTAAGGTACAACATCTCTTCTTTAAGGGATAATATTATCGCCAGTATAACTAATTGCGAAAGAGCATCCGCCAAGCTTCGTGAGTTGACTTATAAACTTGAAGGTAAAGAGAAGATCAGATCTCCGTTTAAGGACATAATAGAACTGGATCATTTTAAGATCGAAGCTAAGAAGATGTATGATAAGAACCTTAATAAACTGTTTTCCACAGAGAGTGATCCTATAGAGATAATTAAGTGGGAGAAGATGTATAAAGCGGTATATGAGGTCTTTGACGCATTTGAAGAAGTGTCTGAGAAATGTGCTAAATATAATCTTTCCTGGGGCTGATCATCTGATCGGCCTTTTTTATGTTGACTTTTATCGATGCATGAATTATCATATGAACAGTTGAACATATGAGTACATATTCATATGAAAAGGAGACAATGATGGCACACGATCACGACCACAAGGAATTACTGGACAAAGTCAGGTTTGAACTGCCTACTGATGAATTGCTATGCGACCTTGCCGACCTGTATAAGATCTTCGGAGATACTACCAGGATCAAGATAATGTATTCGCTTTTCGAAGAGGAGATGTGCGTCTGTGCTATCGCTGAGCTTTTAGGTATGACTCAGTCGGCGATATCGCACCAGCTCAAGATCCTTAAGGACGCTAATCTGGTAGCTAACAGAAGAGACGGTAAGACCATCTATTACCATCTGTCTGATGATCATGTCAGAAGTATTATCGCTCAGGGTTTTGAGCATCTGGTTGAAGAACAGGAATAAATAATAAAGGAGAATATATTACTATGAAGAAATCATTTGAATTAGAAGATCTTGATTGCGCTCATTGCGCTCAGAAGATGCAGGAAGCTATCGCCAAGATCGACGGAGTTAAGAATGTATCCGTTAATTTCCTGGCACAGAAGATGCTTCTCGAAGCAGACGATGATGTATTTGACAAAGTCTTGAAGGAAGCGGTAGCAACCATCAAGAAGGTTGAGCCCGACTGCACAGTCATTCTCTGAGAAATCTGACGCCGGGGTAGTTATCCCGGCTTTTTTTATGAAGGAATCCGATATATGAAATATAAGCTTACTAAGAAACAGAAGAAGATGCTTCAAAGGATAATAATATCCGCGATCTTATGCGTTGCAGCATTTATTGTTACACATTTTCTTAAGATCGAAGGGTGGCCAAAGCTGCTTATCTTCCTTGTTCCTTATTTGATCATCGGTTACGATGTCTTGAAGAAAGCCGGCCTTAATATCATACACGGACGTGTTTTTGATGAGATGTTCCTTATGGCTGTTGCCACACTTGGTGCCATAGCAACAGGAGAGTATCCCGAGGCCACCGCCGTAATGCTTTTTTATCAGATCGGAGAACTTTTTCAGAGTATTGCCGTAGGCAAAAGCCGCAAGTCTATTTCGAAACTGATGGATATAAGGCCTGACAGTGCCGTTGTGTTAAGGGATAATGCGGAATTGGAAGTATCTCCCGATGAGGTCGAGATCGGAGAGACTATCATAATAAGACCCGGCGAAAAGATCCCTCTCGACGGCGAGATCATTGACGGTACGACTACGATCAATACTGCAGCTCTTACAGGAGAGAGTATGCCATCCGATGCAACTGTAGGTGATACTGTAATAAGCGGAAGCCTGAACCTTACCGGACTTATAAAAGTTAAGACAAAGAGCAAGTTTTCTGAGAGCACTGTATCAAAGATACTGACACTGGTGGAGAATTCATCCGAGAAGAAGGCGAAGGTTGAAGGATTTATTACGCGTTTTGCAAGATGGTACACTCCATGTGTCGTAATCGGAGCACTGCTGCTTGCTGTACTTCCGCCTCTTTTCATCGATGCGGGCAGCTCTGCAGAATGGATAAAATGGATAAGAAGAGCACTTGTATTTCTTGTAGTTTCCTGCCCCTGTGCGCTTGTAGTATCCGTTCCACTGTCATTCTTCGGCGGTATCGGAGGTGCATCCAAGGACGGTATCCTTATAAAGGGTGCCAATTACCTCGAGGCTCTATCGAAGATACAGGTAGTTGTCTTTGATAAGACAGGCACACTTACAAAGGGTAAATTCATCGTTGAAGATATCCATCCGACTGCAGTAGATGTAGACGAACTTCTGGATATAGCAGCTGCGGCCGAGAGTTATTCGAGCCATCCGGTTGCCGAGTCTATCATAAATGCCCATAAGGGTCATATTGATAAGAGCAGACTCGGTGAGATAGAGGAGATCGCGGGAAAAGGTGTAAAAGCCGAAGTAGACGGCGAGATATACTATGTCGGTAACGGTTCGCTTATGGAGTCTATAGGTGCCGACTGGCACGAATGTCATATGACGGGAACGATCATACACATTTCGAAAGGCACCGAGTACCTCGGGCATATAGTTATTAATGATGAGATCAAGTCTGATTCCAAGGTGGCCATCTCTTCTCTCAGATCACTCGGTATAAACAGGACCGTAATGCTTACGGGAGATAAGAAGGACGTAGCGGAGCATGTGGCAAAGACTCTCGGGGTAGATGAGTTCCACGCTGAACTGTTGCCGGCTCAGAAGGTCGAACATGTGGAGAATATCCTGTCCTCGGGTGTGAAGACTGCATTTGTCGGAGACGGAATAAATGATGCTCCCGTACTTATGAGATCTGATATCGGTATTGCCATGGGTGCACTTGGAAGTGATGCGGCGATCGAATCAGCCGATGTAGTTCTTATGGATGACAAACCGTCCAAGATAGCCGATGCTGTCAGGATCTCGAGGAAGACCATGAGGATCGTATGGGAGAATATCATTTTTGCACTCGGAGTAAAAGGCGTGATACTGATCCTCGGAGCTGTAGGTATAGCTAATATGTGGCTTGCCGTATTCGGTGATGTCGGTGTTCTTATAATCGCAATACTTAATTCAATGCGGTGCATGACAAGGCTTAATAAAGATAATTGATAATTACGTGCACTCCGTAAATCGTTTATGGTAGAATTATTGAGATGTTTTACGGAGGACAAGATGGCAGACATAGATAAGGATTTTATAGAGCGTTTTAAGAAAGTCGTAATGAGGCTTCCTGAGGATAAGCGCAAGGCAATGTATGAACGCTTAAAGTCTATGTCTGATGAGGAGAGAAATGCCGCTATGAAGGCTATTGTGGCTAAGGCGGAAGAAGCCGGAAGGTCTGCTCCTTCATCTGATGATAAAGCTGCACCTGCTCCGCGACACAATACGGATATAAGAGCTGTTCATTCTCCCGAGCATACACCGAGAGCGGTAAAGAGGCTTAAGCCTCAGTACAGGAATATGCTTATCGGTATATTTGCCTTTCTGGCAGTTCTTCTGATCGGTATAGAGGTATATAGAAATCTGGATAAGATAAGAGGCACGGTTCCTGCTCAGACTGAAGTATCAGCTTCAGAGTCTGAGACGATACAAACCGAGACCACAACAACAGAAGCGACGGAGCCTGAGCCTACAGAAGCTCCTACGGCGACTCCGACCCCTGCGCCTACGAATGTCCCGATCGCTGCCGATGCACCTGATCTGACAGGTCTTGTCATCGTTATAGATCCCGGGCATCAGGGAGAGACTTCCGAAGAACTTGAGAATTGTGCCACATGGCTTTCAGTAGAAAAGCCCGGATGTACTGCCGGCGGTGAGGGCGTAGTTACCGGTATTCGCGAGAGTGAGCTTACACTTCAATATGCTCTTGTAATGCGTGATTATCTTGAACAGTGCGGTGCCACGGTGATCTTGACGCGTGAATCAGATGATGTCGATATCTCTAATCAGGAACGTGCCGCTATCGCAGTTGATAATAATGCTGACGTATTCATAAGATTACATGCGGATTCTGCAAATGATTCGATGCAGTCCGGTGTCAGGGTATATGTACCTGATTCCGGAAATTATACATCGCAGAATATAGCGTGGGGCGATACTCTTGGTACGGCTGTCGCCGAAGCTGAGGGACTGGAGTTTGTTGGGACAAGGCAGACATATCTTTATACCGGACTCAATTACGCAAATTCCGTTCCGTCTTTTCAGATAAGCCTCGGATTCCTTTCGAACAGTGATGATGAATCTGTTATAGTCAGTGAAGAGAATATGATTGCAGTTGCCGATGCTGCTGCAGATTTCTGTGCGGATTTCAAAGAATAAATATACGGGAGGTTAGGGAAATGGCAGACGATTTTGAATTTGATGAGGCAATGCATCAGGCAGAGAAGATCCTTAACAGGGCTAAGGAAGCGGTAAATCCTTTGCAGGACCAGGCGTATGAGATCGCTAAAGGCAATCCTGAACTGAGAGATATCAAGAAACAGCTTGAGAGGATAGAGTTAACACTTCATGCCATGTGGATCATGATGAACAAGAAGGGTTATACGGATCCGGAGTTCGATCAGGCGATGACTGATTCGTTGGAATTCAGCAAGCGAAAGGATTTCAAGCTCAAGGGTGTCCGCTGTCCTGCATGCGGCAAGAATGCCCAGATCACGAATCACTTTAAGATCAAATGTATCTACTGCGGTTCGGAGGCTGTAATGCATCCTTATGAAATCTATAATATGCTTCCTGAGACGGAATATTATGATGATGTAAAGGATACGGCTTCAAAAGAGAAAGCAGAGTCTGTGACCGATCCGGCATTTCAGGAATTCGAACCTTATGATGTTACCAAGGATCTGAATTTTGATGAATTACCCTAAATGAAAGTCAGTATATACAACTGCCGTATGACCATTGGTCTGTGGCAGTTTTTATAGTCACATGATGTTGACAAGAGATGTGATTCAGAGTATTTTATAGTATCACTCATATGGGGGTGTACTGGTTTCG
>CACZPC010000224.1 GCA_902782985.1 Oscillospiraceae bacterium | reverse complement strand
TGTAACTTGCTCTGATAGCGGCAAGTTGCTGAAAGCGGTCTTGGAACAGCGGACAACAGGTGTAATTGTTGATATCCGCTGTCGCTCCGAAGTTCGCTCCAAAAATGAGATAAGATCAGTCTTGTTAATGGTGTATCGGTGTGTCTTTTTGCCATATCCTGCAAAGGCTTATTCTATTGGCATTTTGGTATCTTTATCTGGCTGAGAATCACTGTAAAAAACGGCAAATTACACTCGGTTTCATTGCTCGAAATGCGTTAGCCCTTCGAACCCTAGAGGGGAACGGACAATATGTACACCAGTGGGTACCGGAAGATAATCTTAATGGAAGAGAGTTTTATAAAAGACTGGATTTAAAGATTCAGGAAGTTTTATTAAAGATGAAATAGGCGGTAAGAAACTGAAAGAAATAAAGCTGGTAAAAAAAAACTGAGAATAAGATATAATATGATTAAGAATATGTTCAAAGGAGGCTAATATGAGTCTATCCGATCTTTTCAAGAATGCAGAGGCATCAACACCCTGCACAGAGAACATTACTATCGAGAATAACTTTGACGGGATTATAAGTAACCCGACTTGGGAACAGTTCCTTGATTATATTACCAAGGTAGAGCAGAATCCCGAAGAGTACATTACCGTTACGCTCCCTGTTGCAAAAGACGGGATCAAGTTCGTTCAGGGATATTCGATCGCTGAGGATTACCCCGTTCAGGTAGGCATCGAGAAGAATGGTGAGACGGTGCTTCTTGAGAAAGTGACAGATGAAGTTGAGTTCGAACTCATTATAAAGAAGTTCTATACTGAGGGTGTAGTCGAGAATATCGACGGTTACAAGCCGGCATCTTGATCGCACAGAACAAATGTTCTTGACATAGGTCGTTGTTATCTGTATAACTGATTCAAAGGAGTTATACAGATGAACGACAGACCTGAATTATGCAAAGATCTTGACGGGAATACCTTTAGACAGTGGTATTGGCTCAAGGAGGAATTGGTCTCCTTTTGCAGGGAGAACGGACTTCCTATATCAGGAAGTAAGGAGGAGCTCTCTTCGCGTATATGCCGCTATCTGGATACCGGAGAGATCATTGCACCTGTGAGCAGACCCCGCTCCAAAGTATCTCATTCTTCTATTACATTAGAGTCTCGTATAGAGGCCGATTTTGTATGCTCTGAGCTTCACAGAGCTTTCTTTAAGTCACAGTTAGGCGACAGTTTCTCATTTAACGTACCATTTCAAAAATGGCTTAAGGCTAACAGCGGTAAGACATATGCTGATGCCGTTTTTGCTTACTGCGAGATCAAGAAATCGGATAAGAATTCTCGCAAGTCAATAGATAAGCAGTTCGAATACAATACATATATCAGGGATTTCTTTGAAGATAATAAGGTAAGATCGCTCGATGATGCTATCCGTTGCTGGAAGTATAAAAAGAGCAGACCCGGATCCAACCGTTATGAGAAAGAAGATCTTATTATCCTTAAGGAGCGTACAGAATGAGTAATGTTGATATCGAAGCTGCAAAGAGTTTTATCCTGGAGACGGCAAGGCCTTTGGAGCGAGCTTTGTATTCATATTATCTTGAGAACGGAAGTGCCGAGAATGTATTATCAGAGCTTGAAGCTTATCAGAATCCCGACGGCGGTTTCGGCAAGGCATTAGAGGCTGATAACTGGAATCCGAATTCTAATCCCATAGCTACTAATGATGCGATAATCACTTTATACAGGACCGGGTCATTAAGGTCTGCCGGTAAGATGGTACGAGCTATCGTATCTTACCTTGCTTCTCACGATTCATTCGATGAGGAGAAGAAGAGGTGGCTCTTTGCCATCGACAGCAATAAGGATTATCCCCATGCCATCTGGTGGGAGAAGAAAGATGACGGGATAATGGGCTTTAATCCGACGGTGTCATTAGCTGCATTTATGGTATGTTATGGCCCAGACAGAGAATACTACACTTCAATAGTACGCGAAGGATTTGCTTCACTGTCGGGATTAAAGGAACTCGGCGATACTCTTAAGTGCTATCTTCTTGCATATGAACTTTTGAAGTCCAACTACATCACTGACGTAATAGATCTTCAGGGGGCCAAGGTTGAACTGGGGCTTAAGATACGAGAGATGATCTGTAAGGATACATCGAAGTATGGTGTTGAGTATGTAATTACTCCTTCCGATATATTCTGCGGTACGTACGATGAATTCGTATCAGATGATATTAAGGCGCTTATTGATGCCGAGAAGGATATACTGGGATCTCTGCAGCAGGAAGACGGAGGATTCGATATCTCCTGGCAGTGGTATACGGACTATAAGGAATTCGAAGAGGCAAGAGATATGTGGAGACCGCGAGTAACTCTGGATAAACTGCTCTTTGCCTCAAGATGGTGATAGTTTGGAAAACTCCTTG
>CACZPC010000223.1 GCA_902782985.1 Oscillospiraceae bacterium | reverse complement strand
TGAGTCTTCATGCTGTACATGCGGTCGTCTGCCTTTTTAAGCGTCTCTTCGGGAGTACTCTTGTCGGGATCATATTCAGCCATACCGTATGCTATCTGTAGAGGCACCGGAGGTTTGTTCGCCTTGTTATATCTGGCGATCTCCTTCTCCATCTTATTGATCGCGTCATTATATCGTGCTTTGCCTGCAATGCCTTCTACCGTGGCGATAAACTCATCACCTCCGGTCCTGAATACACGGCCGTACTCCGCAAAGCAATCATGGATTATGGATGCAGCAGCGGCGATATGCTTATCACCTTCCACATGTCCGTAAACATCATTCACTTTCTTGAGATAATTGATATCGAGCTGTACAAGGAGAATATCTTCACTTACCGAGTCCCTGATAGTATTCTCGAATTCCGTAAAAGCCATTCTGTTGGCGATACCCGTGAGAGCATCCGTATGAGCAAGCTTTCGCATCGTATCAGCTTCCATGGCATATTTCCTGTACTTATAAAGCTCTCTGGCCTCATATGTGCTCATGACTACGACATATGTAAGCAGTCCCATACGGAAGAAAAATGCCGAATCAGTAGATGTCTCATGCCAGTAATATCTGATAAGATCCGCCGTAGCACCGATCATAGCCACCAGGAATGCACTGATCAGTATCCTGGTCGCTCTCCTTCTGATCTCGCGACGTTTTCCCGCTGCGACTATATTATATGCTGAGAGTGCGATGGCAACCGCGATCTGGATATGCGTGAGAAACAGCATATTATGATAATCTGCAACACCCGACAATGTAACCGCAACATCCAGCAGGCACAGGAAAACGGAGACCCACACCATGATCCTTGTACTTATGCTCTTGTGTCTTCCCGTATATGAACTGATAAAGAGCATGGCTACACCGGGTAGCAGGATCAGCATGATATATCCCATAAAATGCACTGCGGCCGGATTATTGCTGCTCAGCTGGAAGAATACCGTCTGAGAGCATACCCACGTAGATGCCATCATGGTAAACAGTCCCATCGAAATGATCTCGCGGCCTTTCCCGGAGGAACCTGCAACGGCGGCGCCTCCGAATAACAGGATCACACCTATGGCAAACATGAATACTGCTACCAGGAAATTCATAGTATTAGATGCATAAAGATCAACATAATACACATTTCCGTATTGAAGCTGGACCTGCCTCAGGTATCCGTTACCGCCGGAATATGCTGCTTCGGTATCTATACGTACCGTCTTTGCCCCCTCGTATTCCGGAAGCGGGATCGCATGATAGAACAAACCGTAAGAACGTCCGAATATCGCAGGTATCTTCGGCTCGTAACTGTAGATCATCTGATCGTCGAGATATACCTTGAAATTCGTATTCTTGGAACAAAAACAAAGATCTCTGTTATTTATGCTTTCGCCGTTCAATACAAAATAAAAGGACTGTTCACCTTCAAGCTCGTCAAGCATTGCCGGCGTACCGTCCTCATCAGTCCACATATACTGGAGCGTTGAATAGGATGTCTCGACTGAATTCCTATATGATCCCGGTCTTAACCAAATAAGCGAAAACGTAACACACAAGATGATCACGAAGCCGGTTACAACAACGTTGAAGGCACGATTTGATTTTCTGAATCTTCTTGTGTCCATAAAATACTTCCTTATCCTTATAAATTCTACCATATCAAATGACAAAGTTGGCACACCCTGATAAAATTGTTTCGGAGGTTTTTGGCTTATGAGAGGATTACATACACCTGTATCGGAACTTCGAAAGAGTGTTTTTGTTGAAGTAGCGCGCATTGCCTACGATTCAGAGAATGTTAAGGACGATCTTGAAGCACTTCCTTATAAGATCTCTCCTGACGAGACGCCCAAATTCGGAGATAACATTTATCAGGAGCGCGCAATCAGCGCCGAAAGAGCGAGGCTTGCAATGGGTCTGTCTCTTCGCCCCGCCAATAAGCCTGTCCACGTCACCAGCGGTCTTGATCAGAGTTCCGTTGACGAAGTTTACTATGAACCTCCGCTCATGCAGGTAATTCCTTCTGCATGCGCTTCCTGCGAGGACAACGTATATGAGGTCAGTAACCTCTGCCGCAACTGCCTTTCGCACAACTGCGTGGAGGTTTGCCCCGTAGGTGCCGTCTCCATGATCGACGGTCACTCCCACATAGACAAGGATAAGTGCATCAAATGCGGCAAGTGCAAGGCCAGCTGTCCTTATGACGCTATCGGAAAAAGAGTACGTCCATGTGCGCTTTCCTGTGGGATCAAGGCCATAGAGAGCGATGAGCTCGGAAGGGCCAGAATAAATCAGAATAAGTGCCTTTCCTGCGGAATGTGCATGGTCAACTGTCCTTTCGGTGCTATTGCCGATAAGTCACAATTCTATCAGATGATCCGTGCCATGAAGTCAGGAGCCAAGGTAATAGCCGAGATCGCACCTGCATATATCGGTCAGTTCGGTCCCGCCGCTACAAAAGATAAGATCTATGCAGCCTTAAAGAAGCTCGGTTTCTACGAGGTATACGAAGTTGCTCTGGGTGCCGATATCGGCTGCATAAATGAAGCAAAAGACTATGTTGAGAATGTTATACACGGAGATAAGCCTTTCGCGCTTACTTCCTGTTGTCCCTCCTGGGCGATGCTCGCCAAGCTCTTCTTCCCCGAAGTAAAGGATCAGATCTCACTTGAGCTTACTCCGATGGTCGCTACCGCAAGGAGCATCAAGCAGAAGGAGCCTGATGCCAAGGTGGTATTTATCGGTCCCTGCGCTTCCAAGAAGCTCGAGGCCATGCGAAAGACGGTAAGATCCGACGTCGACTTTGTGATCACTTTCGAGGAACTTGATGCCATATTCACTTCAAGAGGCATCGATCCCGCTGCTATAGAATCTTCAGGTTCTCTTCACGATGCTACCGGAGCCGGCCGCGGATATGCCGTAGCAGGAGGAGTCATCGATGCCATAAAGAAATGCGTTGAAGAATACTACCCCGGAGAGGAACTTAAGTCAGAGCACTACGAAGGACTCGCAGACTGCCGTACCGCTCTTCTTCTTGCTAAGAACGGTAAGAAGAACGGACTCCTTATCGAAGGCATGGCATGCCCCGGAGGATGCGTCGCAGGTGCAGGAACTCTCATAGACGTCAATAAGGCCAAGAAAGAGATCGAGAAGATGGTACAGGCATCAACTAAGCCTATCCCGCCGCTTGAGCTTAAGGATATCGAACTCGAGTAAAATCAATCGGAGTTTTATAACGACATGAAGACCGCCCCTTTCGGAGCGGTCTTCTGTGTGAATGAAACAATTAAGGAGTAAGGAATTTTTGGCTAAAGGTTTATCAGTTACATCTTTATGATACGCACTAATCATGCAGATGTCGTTCACAAACCGCTCGAATTGCGAAGAAAATGTGAACTTGCAATTAATACATGTTTATTATTTTGTGTTTGAAACCTTCAAAGAACGCTAACAGCATTCAGTTTCAGCCGTTACATTCTATTGCCGGCTATGTTGGTCCCCGAGTTGCAATTGTGTCAAGTTCCGTCACAATTCGGTTTTACGGCAAAAAGAAACCGACCTCAAAGAGATCGGTTTCTAAAATTCAGGATGTTGAGACTATCCGGCTAAGATTATCTCTCGTGTCTTGCATACTTAGGAAGGAGCATAGGTGATACTTCACCTGTC
>CACZPC010000222.1 GCA_902782985.1 Oscillospiraceae bacterium | reverse complement strand
TAGTAAAGGCACATAAGGAGCATCCAGGTAAGGTAGTGCTTCGCCGTGGGAGTGATATCCACAAGCCCTACGATGACAGGCGTCAGAGCTGCCGTTATGGCCCCCAGTGCAATGCCGCTTACGACCGATATCTTACAGAGCCTGCCGCCGTATTCCCTGGCTTTATCGAGGTTGCCCGCGCCGAGCTCATTACCTACGACGATAGCACCGCCTGCGGCAAGAGCGAAGCAGAATGAGGATACAAGATCCTTGACTACGGCCGCAATGGAATTAGCTGCTACCGCATCACCGCCCAGGTGACCGATTATGACCGAGATCATGGTAAACCCTATACCCCATGAGAGGTTATTGGCAAGCAGCGGCCCCGAGTACTTACTGAAATCACGGCGAAGATCCATATCGGTCCTGAATATATCCCCGATCCTGACCTTTACCTTGCTCTTCGTAATAAGTGCCGCCAGAGCTCCGACAAATCCTACTGCGGAAGAGATGGTAGTTCCGAGTGCGGCTCCCCTGGCACCCATAGCGGGAGCACCGGCAAGTCCGTAGATAAATATCGCATTGAAGGTAATATTGGTCACTACCATAAGCACGCTGATGACAGTACTCTCCTTAACAAGTTCCACATTCTTAAGGAAAGATCCCAATACCTGCGCCAGCCCGCTCAATATATAAGCGAAAGCCACTATCCGCAGATATCCGACCGCATACATGATGATACCGGGCTCATTTGTAAAGACTCCGATAACACCCTCGGGAATAAAGAATGCCATGCCGAAGAATACAAATCCCAGAGGGAGAGCGAGCCTTAATGTATACCCCAGGATCTTCTCCATGGAGCGATAGTCCTTCTTGCCCCAGTACTGTGCCGCGAACATACTCATGCCGCTTATAATGGCATAAAGGAACATGTTATATACGAACATCGCCTGCGCCGACAATGACACGGCACTCATCTGGTCCTGCTCCAGTATTACGAGCATGACGATATCAGCCACCGGGATCAGGGCAAACATGAAATTTTGAAGCGTCATGGGCAGAATAAGCCTTACGAGCTTCGAATAGAAGTCTTTCTTATTATCGTTTTTATTCATTGTAGATCTTTGTTCCGTTATAAAGTCTGTTAAGTCCTTCTTCGAGAAGACCGGTCGAACATGCCAGATTGATCCTGACAAACTTATCTCCGTTGCCTCCGAAGGCCTTGCCGGAATTGAGCATCAGTCCGGCACTCTTCTCGAGATGAGATACGAATCTGTCGCTGTCGGAGACTATCTTGGAGCAATCCACCCACATAAGATAGGAAGCGTCAGAAGCTACAGGATCTAAGACCTTGATATTCTTACGGATATACTCCTCTGCGATCTTCCTGTTCTTCCACAGATGCTCGCGAAGCTGATCGACCCACTCGCCTCCTGCTTTGGTATAAGCAGCCTTTACCGCCTCGGCTGCAAAGCAGTTGCCCTCACCGCATTCATCGGTATTGACGCTTCTCCACATCTTGTGGCGGAGGTCGGGATCGGGGATTATCATGGCCGCCGTCTGAAGTCCCGC
This sequence comes from Oscillospiraceae bacterium, assembly GCA_902782985.1. GTDB lineage: Bacteria > Bacillota > Clostridia > Saccharofermentanales > Saccharofermentanaceae > Saccharofermentans. Next base: position 592 of record CACZPC010000222.1, on the reverse strand, counting down.
AATGTTAAATGTCTTCGTGGGAGCTACGCATGTGACGCTGATCTCACGGTTTATCTCCGATACTGATGCGAAAGGTATATACTCCTTCCCCGGAGCCGTTATATCACAGTGGATCTCGTCCGAGATGACTCTGACATGATTCTTCTTGCAAAGCTCACCTATCCTCGTCAGTGTATCCTTATCCCAGATATTGCCCGAAGGATTCTGAGGATTACAAAGGATCATGAGTGTGGTCTGAGGATCACGGAGCTTGAGGATCAGATCCTCCCAGTCGATGGAGTATTCGTGCTTCGTCTTATCGTACGACAGCTTATTCTCCACGACCTTCCTGCCGTTATTCAGTATCGAATTGAAAAATATCGGATAGACCGGAGTCTGGATAAGGACATTCTCGCCGGGCGTCGTAAGCTTTCGAACTGCTGATGAGATAGCGGGTACTACTCCGGTGACAAATACGAGCCATTCCTTCCTGATCTTGAAGTCGTGCCTCGTCTCCCACCATTTGATATAGGCTTTATTCCAGTCATCGGTATCGATCGTATATCCGTAGATACCGTGAGCAGCCCTCTCCTCTATGGCTCTCTTGACCCCG
>CACZPC010000221.1 GCA_902782985.1 Oscillospiraceae bacterium | reverse complement strand
GGCAAATAAGCGCTTTCTCATATATCAGGCTCCGGAGTAAGGCATGGCCCCATAGTAATCAGGCATATCTTCATATACCGGGATAACGAAAGTGAAAGGCTGATCAAGCATATCGATGGACGCATAACCCGCAAAATATCTTGCGCCCTCAGTATAAGCCATGGAGATATTCTGAGCATATTGATGCATATACAGTCCGTCTTCGTTATTTATTACATCAAACTTCTGGAAATACAGGGTATCCTGTCCTGCTGCCGTATATCTTGAAGCGATCCACAGAGCACCGCCTGTGATCGCACGATCAACGGAATTCCAGGGAAGCATGATCGATGCCTCTTCCGAAGATATACTCTGACCGTCGGGATCCTGTCCCCACTGAGCATATCTGGCACCGTTGATAAGAGCTCCGTTCTGGATCTCGGGATCGGGAGTAGAACCGATATTATAAAAATTATAATATCCCTCATAGCCCTCAAGAGTTCCGTGACAAAGATCAGATTCGCCGTTATATCCCATCTCCTGAAGTATCCTGCTCGCAAGGAAATAAGGAGATACATTGGCAGTCTGTCCCGCGTCATAGATGATCTGTGAATAATCATATTCGGAAGTATCGGACATAAAGCTTCCGTCTACTATATTCCTGACACCGTCTACGGTCTGAGCCGTACTGTCAAATGACAGCAATTCAAACGAGAAGATGTGCTGAGGATCGAGATAATTTCTCGGATCAAGGAAATACTGTACTACTTCATTAGTAGCCTGATACCAGCCGCCGCCGTCATATTCGGGGCTGCCGTCTGCACACCATGCGGGATGCGAATAGATATTGGCAAGACTTCTGTCTGCATTATCCTCATTATCGAGGACCGTATTGAATGACATTCCCGTATTATACGGACGGAAATTATAATCCGGATGCAATGAATGAAGAAGCCACAGTCCGCTGTAATAAGATACCGGGAATAAGGATAATGTCTCCTCGCTGAAATCGGCACTGTCATCTCCGTTTAATATGAAGAGCCTGTAGTCCTTGACGTTACCTTCAAAGGATTCCACGGATACGGTGATCGTATTTTCTCCGGGACCGATGGTTATCGTATCGCCCTGAGCAAAAGATGTGACCGTGCCCTGATTATCGAGTGTAATATCGACATTAGCTGCATAACCTTCCTGTGCTACAAAATCAAGATCGACCGAACCGAGCGTAGTCGTATAATAGCCGTAACTGTCAGTCTTTCCGGAAAAATTCGGGAAGAATCCTACACGGTTTCCGGTAGTTAAGTTATTCAGATCGAGCTTAGTAAGGAAACCGCTCAAAGGCAGATATCTTACATCGTCATAGACCGCCTCGATCTCGTTATTGTTAAGATCACAGAGCCTTACTGTGGAACCGGTATATTGATTGTTGCCGGAAGATACCGGAAGGGGAGTCGGAACTGCTCCGATATCATCAAGCACCGCCATATAGTTGCCGTCATATATTGCTACATTTCGACTCTGTACCATCGTATAGCTGATCGGATCAGATGAAGAAGATACTTCGGCACCTCTTTCGACCTTTATAAAGAAATTATTGCATGCTCCGGGAATACCTGTCTCTTCCTTTATTGCATCGACATCCTGTCTCCTGCCCCTGAGGATCTCAAAGCCGGTTCCCGTAAGATCATTTGTTCCTATATACTCACCGAATGCATCATACATGGTGACCTTGATATCATCGCTCAAACCGACGAAATTAACATAACCGTCACGGTCCTCTGCATTCAGGATATACCATGACACATTACTGTTCTGATCAATGGATCCCTGCTGTACACGGTCATTAACAAGATTCATGCATCTCGGGACCAAGATCGAGCCGCCGGCTATGATCTGTCCTCTTCCGTCAGAAGACCTCAAAAGGATATAAACATCATGCTCACCGGATTCGACTCCGGCAGTATCCCATGCCATGATAAAGTCGGTGCCTTCACCGCCGTCGGGATCACTGATCCTGATATTACCCTGATAAAGGACTCCGTCAACGAAGAAATCAGTCCTTACCTCATCACCTGTAGCACTGAAATTACCTTCCACCTTCCGAATGCCGATGGTAAAACCTTCCGTTCCCTCAAGAGGCTTGGTAACTACGCAGTTCTCAAAACTGTCTCCCGCTTCCTTAGGCACATGGGTCGTTGACGAATAAGAATGATCACAAGAAGATGCTGCCTTGTTGATCGCATACATTCTCGTGTGGCCGCGAAGATCCGAAAGGATATCATTTATGAATGTCGGATCGGAAGAACCTTCAAGAGCGACTGCGAGCTCCTCGGCAAAAGCCAGGTCATCCTTGTTGAGCGACAGATACTCGACGCTCGTAAAACTGCTCATCGCGAAATCACCGACCGAGAACATGCCTGAAGCGATCCTCGTCTTTGCAAGCTCAACGCCGGTATCGTCTCCTGTCACTGCAGCCAGACGTTCGACGACAGCCGCATCATCATCCTTGATATCCCTGACGGGTGTACTCATGCCGCCGAGAGCGATTGCCGTTATGACAGTCAGTGCTATGCCGATCACTGTTGCCGCTGCGGCGATTATGAGATATTCGGTAGTCTTTTTTCTTTTCATCAGATATTATCTTCCCTTTTTCTCGAATTAAGTTCATCAAGCGTAAAGCCGTAAGAAGGTACGAATTTCTCCATGAAGTAATCAACTTCAGGTAATCTTATGTTATCAATTGTCTCGAGGATAGTCTTCTTGGCAGACGTAAATTCCGTATTTCCCGATGCCTCTTCAGTCATACACTTGATATATGCGGCAATACGGTCTGCGGCCTTTACCAGCCTTTTTACCATCTGTCCGTCCTCTCCTTCGTATGCGGGATCCAAAAGTTCCATATATTCATCCTGCATCATGGAAGGAAGCAGCGAAGAAAGCCTTTCGGCCGCCTCATGCTCTACTTCCTTATAAGCCTGCTTGATCGTCTCGTTCCTGTACTTTATGGGAGTCGGAAGATCACCGGTAATGATCTCAGTGCAGTCATGATAGAGAGCATAAGCCAGCACCTTGAATTCATCAACCTTCGAAGGCTCCGGAAATTCGTTATTATGGATCACTGCAAGCGCATGTGCTATGACAGCCACGTCAAAACTGTGTTCCTTGATATTCTCGACCCTGTTATTGCGCATGAGTCCCCATCTGTTTATATACTGCATTCTGTCGAGCATCGCGAAGAATCCGTATGAACCTTGATAATTCATTATCTTTCCCCTTTCACACCTTATAGAGCAGATCAAAGCATGTATTGGCATATGTATCCGTCATGCCTGCGATATAATCGGTCACCTTCCTCGCAGGTATCGCTTCAGGCTCGGGATGCTCAAGATAGAACTTGGCAAAGTCCTTTATCGCACGATTTTCCGATGCACATGCCTTTTCCACATCCTCGGTACATCTCATAAATGCCTCGAATATCGCCTCTATGATGATATCTATCGTCTTCTCGTATGTTGCTATCTTGGGAGCCTTATATATCTCCTCGAAATTCTTCGTAAGGAAATCATTCATCGCCTTAAAGTTACCTTCGCTCATCCTGATCTCATCTGAATTCATACTGCTGTGGATGATATCGCCAACCAGGATATTTATGGTCTCCGCATTTGTGGAACCGAGCCTGTCAGTGACACTGTCGGGAAGAAAATCACCTGCACCGCCGATGATACCCGCACGTCTTGCATCCTCAACATCTCTTCCTACATAAGCGATCTTATCCGCAAATCTTACTACGCATCCCTCGAGTGTCGCGGGAGCAGTCCTGTCCCTTTCGGGCTTATCGGATATCTGAGCTTCAGTCTTGTCCCTTAACGGCTTCAGGACATATTCATTATATGTCTCTCCGCAATGAGATACGATACCGTCCCTTACCTCGAAAGTCAG
>CACZPC010000220.1 GCA_902782985.1 Oscillospiraceae bacterium | reverse complement strand
GTCACTGACTCGTTATTGAGTGTAACTCCCTTTTTCTTCCTGTTCTCAGTCATCAGTATGCCTTTCTTTATGAAATACGCCCGATAAGTATATACCTTACCGGGCGTACATTAAATTGCTCGATCGAAATATATCAATACTCACCGTGCATGCTGTTCTTAACAGGCGGGTAAGCGAATGAATAACCGATACCCCATTCGGTCTTGACGAATGTGATCTCGGGAGCGATCTTCTCCATCTTCTTACGAAGGTAGGAGATATTAACCATTACAAGATGGTTATCGCAAGCGGAGTCATCGCCCCAAACGTGTGAGTAGATCCTGGCGAAAGGCACGATAACATTAGGTGTCTCGGCAAGGAGTCTTAAGATGTCAAATTCGCGGTTTGTAAGATGGACCGGATTATCCTTAAGTGTAACTTCACGTGTCTTGATATTGATCTTGAGAGGAGGGAATTCCATGAGGAATCCTTCACTCTTCATATTACGTCTGATGTGAGCGTTGATCCTGAGACTTAACTCGGGAAGGGAATAAGGTTTGGTAATATAGTCATCGGCACCTACCTTGAAACCCTGGATCCTGTCTTCTACCTGCTCTCTTGCCGTGAGGAAGATAATAGGAGCATCTGAATAAACGGATATTCTCGGGGGAAGTTCAAAAGCGCTGCCGTCAGGCAACATAACGTCCAATACGATACAGTCAAAATTATGAAGCTGAACCTTTTCCATGGTCTGTGCGATATTTGTAGCGGTTACTACTTCGTAACCTTCGCTCTCAAGAAAGGCTCTGTTTATCTCGAGGATGTCGGTATCGTCATCAACGAGAAGAATCTTGTGCTGAGCCATTGGCCTGTTCCTCCTTTAACATTTTTTTGAAAATTTGACAATTACGTAATTATTATAAACTGATTAAACAAAAATACAACATGCTTCACAAATTGTTAATACATTTTGAGGCCTTCGGAATATAATGAGAATATGAGATTTAACGACGCTAATTCCTACTTCAAAAAGACCTTCGGGCACAAGATGTACAAGGCTGCGATAAGCCTCCCGGTGACCTGTCCGAACAGGGACGGAACGTGCGGTGTCGGAGGCTGTGCTTTCTGCTCCGAAGGCGGCTCCGGAGAGTTCGCGACGGCAAGCAGTATCCCCGTGAAGGATCAGATAGATCAGGCTATCGGAAAGCTGTCATCCAAGGTGCCGGCCGACACCGGATATATCGCCTACTTTCAGAGCTTTTCGAATACATATTGCGAGCCTTCTGTGCTCAAGGCTGCACTTGACGAGGCCGCCTGCCATTCTAAGGTGGAGGCCTTATCGGTAGCTACAAGACCTGACTGTCTGCCTGACGGGATCATCAATGTTCTGCGGGATACTGCGTGTCGTATTCCTCTCTTTGTGGAGCTGGGGCTTCAGACTTCAAGTGATGAGACCGCGGAGTGGTTCGGAAGAGGGTATAAGACGGAGGTGTATATCGATGCTGTCAGGAAGCTCAGGGCCGTCGGGGTAAATGTGATAACGCATATAATATTCGGTCTTAAGGGCGAAGACAAAGAGCAGATGATAGACAGTGTCAGGACAGCGGTCGCAGCCGGTAGTGACGGGGTGAAGTTCACCTGCCTTTATATCCTTAGAGGCACACGTGCGGAAGAAGAATGGAGGAGCGGGAATATCGATGTCCTCGAAATGAATGAATACTTTGATATAGTAGAAGAAGCGATAGCATTGCTCCCTCCGGATGTGGTCGTTCACAGGATCACCGGAGCCGGACCTAAGAAACTTCTTCTTGCTCCGATGTGGACGGCTGACAAAAGAAAAGTGATCAACTATATAAACGGAAGGTTCGGATGATATGACAAAGTATGTAAAAGCCTATCTTGAACTCATTAATGATTTTCTGAAGAACAGAGCATCGTCGGCTTCAGGCGAGGAGACGGAGAAGATGCTTAAAGAGCTTGAGATGAAGATCTTGTATTTTCAGCACGAAAGGCTTATCCATCTCATCGTGACTGTGCTTTTCGCGATACTGGAAGTAATGATGATATGCCTCGATATGACATATCCCACGATAAGATCAGTTCTGCTGAGCGTTATGTTCCTGGTGCTGCTGATACCTTATATATTCCATTATTATTTCCTGGAGAACAGTGTCCAGGAGCTGTACAGGATAAGGGATGAGCTTATTTCCCTGAAGAGTTCGAACGCTGATAAGGCTTAAGACCGAACCTGCTCATAGAAGCAAGCGTCATTTCCTTATGATCGGATACATAGGAACAGTATTCCGAATAGTCTGTGATATCGACAGTGAAGAATACTTCCAGAGGAAGACCGTTGCCTTCGGTGGGATTGCCGGTCCTGCAAACGATCGAATGATCCTTAACTGTATGAGGGTCCTCGGAGATACGCTTTAAGATCTCCTGTCTGAAAGCCGTAATATTTACTGTTCCGTCAGTCTCGGTGACGGTGTCGGCATTTATCGAAAGTGTATATGATGCCTGACGCTCGGCATTCTTTATGGTGCTGTGCCAGTTCTTAAAAGGCGTGGACAGGAATGTGTATGCGGGAACGGTGATCACCGTATTGTCGAAAGCCGTAACCTTGACCGAGATCAGGGCAATGTCGGTAACTGTACCCTCGACACCGGCGGAGGGGATGCTTATCCAGTCGCCGATCTGCAGCAGATTCTCGGATGTGATCTGAATGCCTGCCACAAGTCCGAGCAGAGCGTCTTTAAATACTATAGATAATATAGCGGTGAATGTACCGATGCCGGATATAAGGACTATCGGACTCTGACCGATAAGTACTGCGAGTATGACGATGGAAAATACGAAAAATATAAGAGCTTTAAGGATCTGGAGAGGTCCCTTGAGCGGGCGCTTCTTCGAAATGCTCTTCGTAGCGTAGAAGTCGCTTATGATGTCGATGGCTGATCCGACGGTGAGCATTACCGTGACCACAAGACCGAATACGGCGATCTTGCCCGTTATCCTGCCTACGTTACCCAGACGGTCCGAGAATGTCGACAGGAAAAAGAAAAAGCCGAAGGCGAATGCCTTGGAATTCATCTTGCGTTTTGAAGCGAAAGCTGATATCTTTCTGACGGCGGACGTACGTGCCTTCTTCTGGGCTATTCCCAGAGCGAAAGAAACGACTGTATAGAAGAGAAACGCCAGAGCGATTATGATCGCCAGATATATAACTGTAGAGAGAATACTGCGGAAGACGCCGCCATTAGAGATCTCTAGGATCCACTCGTCCAGTGCATCAAACATGATGAAACCTCCTGTTGATATTCCGCACAACATATATATTTTACCATGGTAACGTAACGGATGTAAGACGCAATAATGCACAATTAGATTACATTCTAATTAGGCTTAACGCGATGTTGATAAACCCCGGGGGCATGATATGATTAAAGTAGCTCCAGGGAATACTGAAATTCAAAAGTATTCGGACACGGAGAACCGCCTGATTCGTAACACGGTAAGGGCACAGGGAAGAACCGAAGGCGATGCACATCTGTTGCAAATATCAAGGGCCGGAGGCGAAGCCGAAGAAACGAACCGAAGTCGACAGAATGTCTGATCGGAGGGGATACGGAGCAGATATCGGAAGCGAAGAGGGAAATACGAGCACAGCGATTGAAGGGGCGGGTGACCGCTTACAAGTCGCAGATTGTAACTGAGTAGTTGATTCGGATTTTCGATCCGCGAGCAGATGAGATGTCATCGCCGACAGGTAGATTCCGAGGCGCGACGGATGTTACATCG
>CACZPC010000219.1 GCA_902782985.1 Oscillospiraceae bacterium | reverse complement strand
TCCGGACGTCCAATAAAGGCCAAGACTTTAGGACAGAGATTTTATACTGATGCATTGAGCAGAAATGAGCTTGTCATATGCAGCGGTCCTGCCGGATCAGGTAAGACTTTCCTCGGTGTAGCCATGGCTGTTAAGGCTTTTCGCAATAAGGAAGTATCAAGGATCATCCTTACAAGACCTGCAGTAGAAGCAGGTGAGAGGCTCGGATTCCTTCCCGGTGATATCGAGGAGAAGGTCAATCCCTATATGAGACCGATCTATGATGCTCTTTCAGTTCTGCTGGGTCAGGAGATGTTTGACAGATATTATGAGAAGGGACTTATCGAAGTATCTCCTCTGGCTTTCATGAGAGGTCGTAATCTGGATGATGCTTTCGTACTTCTCGATGAAGCTCAGAATACTACTGCAGAACAGATGAAGATGTTCCTTACAAGACTCGGTCTTAATTGCAGAGCTTGTGTATGCGGTGATTTTACCCAGATCGATCTTCCGCGTGGTATGACCAGCGGTCTTTATGATTGCATGAAGGTATTAGAGGGGATAGAAGGTGTGAGCATAGTCTCACTTAAGAATGCGGATATAGTTAGAAATCCTCTTGTCCAGAGGATAGTTGCTGCCTATGATGCGGCTGAAGAAGGAGACAGGAAGTTATGAAGAGGAACTTCGGTATAAGGTTCCAACAGATAATGATCATGGTCCTTACGACATTGATCATAGTTCTGATAGTATTTTACGGTTACAGGCCGGTCAGCTATAACCTTTCGGTAGGCTCGGTATGCGGAACCGATATCTTTGCTCCGCGAAGCTTTGTTGATACATATCAGACTGAGTATAATGCTTTGATCGCCAAGAATACCGTTAATGCGATCTATATAAGATCAGAAAGTCAGTCCGATGAAAATATTGAGAAGGTCTCCAATTTCTTTACTCTTGTAAGACAGACTCGAGAGCTCAGGATTGGTCCGGACGGACTGCCCGTAGAGGACTTTGATGATGAATATAATTCACTCAAGGATAACCTTGAATCGGTTGTTGGCGTAGTCCCCAGTGATAATGACCTTCATACATTCATGTCGATGAGTTCTCCCGCGTTTGATCTTATCGAGGACAGAAGCGTATCCATTACTGAGATAATCATGATGGATAAGGTTAATGTAGATTCTTTAAGCGGAGCGATCGATACCCAGGTCAATGATTTTGCAGAGAATAATCCGTCTTATGCTTCATATGCCAGTTCGATCGAGAATATACTCAATCTTCTACTGACGCCTAATTCCGTCTATGATGCAGATGCTACGGCTCAGGCTGCCGAGAATGCTTATCTGACGGCACAGCAGGATCCCGTCATCGTAGATAAGGGAACAAAGATAATCAATTCCGGAGATGTTATAACGGATCATACATATCAGAATCTCGTGGATCTGGAGCTTATAAGGAGCGACAGCTTTGATGCGATCATTTTGTCCAGGATCGCAATATATGAGATAGCCATCGCATTTGTCATGATGATCTACATCGTCACGGTCCATAAGAATGACTTTAACGATATGAGGCTCACTTATGCTCTTGTAGTAACATTCATCATCCCCATAGCCGCATCGGTCTACCTTGCAGATATGTCAACACTTATCATCGCGACATTGTTCTTTACGACGATATGTGCTACATATATGGGAATTTCCGCCGGCATAATCATTTCGCTTGCCGAAATGCTCATGATGTGGCCGCTTTATAATTTCGATTCCGAGTTTATTCTTGTAAGTGTTATAGGTATCATTACTTGCGCCACCTGGACCGGTAATAAGAAGCATGCTTATATCAGTGCTTCTCAGATCATACTGCCGTCGCTCTTCAGCCTTATGGCGGCTTTCTGTTATAACTGGCTTCTCGGAGCTACCCAGAGTGTCTTTATCGAATCACTTGTCTGGACAGGTGTATCTGCGGCTTTCTCGATAATAATCGCCATAGGTCTTATGCCTATCTATGACCTTGTATCCAATGCCGTGTCTCCCGTAAAGCTGATCGAACTCTCTCAGCCCGGACATGCACTTCTCAGAAATCTTTTTATTGAAGCTTCCGGCACATATCATCATTCGATGATGGTCGCAAATCTTGCTGATGCGGCTGCCGAGTCTATAAATGCCGATTCTCTGCTTTGTAAGGTTGCGGCTTATTATCATGATATCGGTAAGCTTGAGAATCCTAAGTATTTCACCGAGAATCAGGCAGAAGGAGTCAATCCCCACGATGATATCTCAATAGAGGAGAGTGTTGCCATACTTACAAAGCATCCCGAGGACGGTGTCAAACTTGCTCATAAGTACAGACTCCCCGATCCTATCGTTAAGATCATAGATGAACACCACGGTACTACTTATCCTGCATATTTCTACAATAAGGCGGTTAAGATGGCTGAAGAGGCCGGAGTAGAACCTCCTGATGTAAATAAGTTCAGATACAGAGGACATATTCCTTCATCGAGGGAATCTGCCATCGTTATGATCGCTGATACCTGTGAGGCGGCTATCAGGTCAATGAAGCTTGAAGATCTTGATTCCATAGAAGCTTGTATTCGTAAGCTTATCAAGGGTAAGATCGACCAGGATCAGCTTATTAATTCCGGATTATCCTTTGATGATATCGAGAAGATAATCGAAGCATTTAAGCAGGTATATGCCGGAGTCTTCCACGAAAGGATACAATACCCCGAATGATTATTAAGATCACAGATGAAAGTACATTTCTCAAAGAAGAAGATATCAGCAGATATAAGGTATTTGCCGATAAGCTTGCCGACCTTGTTTTTGATCCTGATAAGGGTTATATAGATCTGTCTATGAGGCATCTTGTAGGTGATGCATATGCTTCACTTACTTTTGTTACCAAGGATGATATTCAGGATCTTAATATGAGGACCAGAGATATCGATAAGGTAACTGATGTTCTTTCTTATCCTATGCTCGAAATGTATGAAGGTAAACTCGAGGACGAATTCGATCCTGCTGACCTTGAATTTGATGAAGACGGTAATCGCGTTCTGAATATGGGCGATATCCTTATCTGCCCTGAAGTAGCATATGAGCATGCCGATGAATACGGTCATTCTACTGATCGTGAGATAGCTTTCCTCATAGCTCACTCGTTTCTTCATCTTGTAGGATATGATCATATAGAGGAGAGCGAAGAGAAGATCATGCGAAAGCTTCAGCGCAGACTGATGGAGGAGATCGGTCTTGCAATAGAGGAGGATGCATCCGATATCACCGATCATAAGGATGAGAAGACGGATCTTATCGCATATCCTGCGGGTTCTGTCTGTAAGCATGTCGGATATGTAGCTCTTCTCGGTCGTCCCAATGTGGGTAAGTCATCTCTTATCAATTATATTACCGGCATGAAGGTAGCTATCGTATCACATAAGCCTCAGACGACAAGGACTAATATCCGATCCATCTATAATACCGATGATGCCCAGATAATCTTCACTGATACACCCGGTGTTCATAAGCCCGGTTCAAGACTCGGTGAGATCATGGTATCCAACTCCTTCTACAGTGCAAAGAATGCGGATGCAGTACTTCTTATCGTTGACGGCAGATTTAAGACACCGGGTGACGTTGAACTTGATCTTATAAGAAGGTGTAAGGAGAATAATAAAAAAGTAATTCTTGCAGTAAATAAGAGTGATGATATAAGTAAAGAATCACTTCTTCCTCTTATTCAGTCTTATGCCGGTACATATGATTTTGAAGAGATCATCCCGATAAGCGCCAGAACGGGAGACAATGTGGATCTGCTTCTTGATAAACTTGCTTCGTTGCTGCCTGAAGGTCCTCGTATGTTTGATTCCGAATATATGACGGATCAGACTGAGCGTGAGATCGCCGCTGAGCTAATAAGGGAGCAGCTTCTTCATTATACTAACCAGGAGATCCCGCACGGTACTACTGTTGAGATAGAGACTTTCGAAGAGAAGTATAAGAACGATTCCAGAGACGAATATGACAGGGATATGGTCATTATCAAGGCGGCCATAGTCTGCGAAAGGAATTCTCATAAGGGAATAATCATCGGTAAGAACGGTCAGATGATCAAACGTATCGGTACTTCTGCAAGGATGTCCATCGAAAGGCTCCTTGACTGCAAGGTCTTCCTCGATCTCTTTGTTAAGGTAAGAGAAGATTGGAAGAATAATGAGACACTTCTTAAAGATTACGGTTATAGAGACGAAAGCGAAGAATAAGTATGGCTTCTGATCCGTTTAACATCAGAGGCGTGATATTATCTTCACGTGAATTCAAGGAAAAGGACAGGATAGTTACCGTTATTACGGCTGACAGAGGTATCCTGTCTTTTTGCGTAAAGGGAGCATCAGCCAAGAACGGAAAGAATTCTTTTGCTTCAGTACCGTTTATGCT
>CACZPC010000218.1 GCA_902782985.1 Oscillospiraceae bacterium | reverse complement strand
GTCGGCGGATCTGCACAAGTTGCAGTCACAGATGCACAAGATGCACTTTACATGTCAAAGATGCTTATCTGAGTGTATTTATCGGGAAGATCGTTCATATAGGCGAAGACATCGTCGGGCTTATACATGATGCCGTTCTTCTTACAGATATCGGTGAAGATCTTCATCAGGCGGGGCGTGTCAGGACTTGGCAGCTCGTAGGAGAGACCGTATTCCCTCATATACTTTTCCTTGAGCCCCGGGAAATGCCTTTCGAGCGCGGCATAGTAATACTCCCTGTCGCCTTCTCGAAGCGTAAGACCCATGCCGAAAGAGATCACGCCCTTGACTCCCACTCTCACGCATTCGTTAAGTATTGAAGTTATATTCTCTTCCGTATCATTTATATGCGGGAGGATCGGCGTCAGCCACACCACAGTGGGGATCCCTTCTCTCTGCATTATCTCCAGGACCTCTATGCGCCTTTTGGTATTGCACACATGAGGCTCTAATATACTGCAAAGATCATCATCGTAAGTTGTAAGAGTCAGCTGCACTACCGTCTTGGCAGACTCGTTGATCGCCTTCAGAAGGTCCAGATCCCGAAGGATGCGGTCTGACTTGGTCTGCACCACCACGCCGAAGCCCTCTTCCTTTATGACCTCAAGGCAGCGCCTCATAAGACGAAGCTCGGATTCGCAATGCATATAAGGATCACTCATGGATCCCGTCCCGACCATACACTTCTTTCTCTTGGAGCGCAGTGCCTTCCGAAGGAGCTCGGGAGCATTCTCCTTGACCTCTATATCCTCGAAAGGATGTTCCATGTGATAGCACGTACTCCTGGAATCACAGTAGATGCAGCCGTGAGTACACCCGCGGTATATGTTCATACCGCACTTGCCGCCGCTTGTCGTGAGTATTCCTTTTGCCTGTACGAAATGCATGCCTGACCTCTGCCGCCCTTATCTTATAAGGATTATATCATGCAGTTCATGCGGGTCTGGTGTGTCTTGCCTCGTTCCTGCTTTCCACTAAAGCCTCGAACTCCTCTACCGGTACGGGCTTGGAGAAATAATAACCCTGGAAAAGCTTACAGCCCATATCAGACAGACCGCTGTACTGGCCTTCCGTCTCGACACCCTCGGTCAGGGAAGTAATGCCCAGCTCACGGGAAAGGTTGATGATGCTGTTTACGATAGTATCGGCTCTCTGCTCGTCGTCGGACTTACCGAGGAACTTCATGTCGATCTTAAGTACATCGACAGGCATATCCTTGAGCATATTAAGCGAAGAATAACCGCTTCCGAAGTCGTCCATCTCTACGATAAAGCCGCCCTTCCTGAACTCATCCAGGATGCCGATGATCTTCTCTGTATCATTCATCATGACAGTCTCGGTGATCTCCACACGAAGCCTTCCGGGATCGAGATCATATTCTTTCGCCAGCGAAGTTATATACTTCGGAACATCAAGATAATAGAAGTCCTTGGGCGAGATATTTACGGAGATGAACTGATTCCAGCCCTTATTCTTCCACTTCTGAAGGATCTCGCATGCACATCGCCACATATACTTGTCTACTTCGGCGATCTTACCGTTCTTCTCAAGAGAAGGAATGAACTTATAAGGTGCCAGGAAACCGTGCTCCTTGTGGACCCATCTGACAAGTGCTTCTGCTCCGACGATATTGCCGTTGCCGTCAACTATAGGCTGCAGATAAGGTCTGATATCACGATTGGCCATAGCTTCCTGAAGCTGTGCGGCTATCTCCTGATTCCAAAGGATCTCCTTGCGGATATCATCGTCATAGAAAGCGATATGCTTGCTGAAGTCTTCACCCAAAGTGGCAAGGGCCAGTCTTGCTCTTGCAAACATCGTGATAACATCCGACTCCTCGCGAGTTACCTCATATACTCCCAGCTGGATCAGAACGGGATATTCGGCGGTATCGGTCTTGATAGTCAGCTTGGAAAGCCTGTCCTCAAGCATATCTTTGTCGAATTCATCCGCAGGTGCAAGTACGCCGAAGTTGTCACCCTCGATCCTTCCGTAAGTACATCTTGCGGAGAGATTATCCCTCAGATAATCCGCAATATGCTTAAGAGTGTGATCTCCGAATTCCGTACCGAAGATATCATTGACGATCTTGAAGTTCTTTATATTGATGAATACGACCAGGTACTTAGTCGTGGAATGATCCCTTATCTCGGCCTTTATGAGCTTGTAGAGATACTCACGGGTAAAAAGACCCGTAAGCTTATCGTGAGTGGCCTCGAAGATCTCATGCTTGAGCTTCAGCTCTTCTTCGGTAATATCCCTGACCTTAAGGTAGTAACCGGAGAAATGCTTTTCTTCGTCGACAACATCGCGATTCTCGAGCATATAATACTTAACACTGTCGCCGCCGCCGGTGACATGCCTTTCGGACCAGTTGCCCTTGCGGAGCTTGGTATTAAACAGATATTCAAGAAGCTCGGGGGCATTCTCGCAGTTATTCTCCTGTACACCGACCAGATAGCAGCCCTCTTTATTGGTCCAGATACATCTTCCCTTCGGAGTGAAGATGAAGACGGCCTC
>CACZPC010000217.1 GCA_902782985.1 Oscillospiraceae bacterium | reverse complement strand
TTGATCAAAGATACTGCTTTACGAATTCGGACATCTGAGACTTGATCTGTGCAAGTCTGGACTGAGCCTCTTCCTTACCGGCATCATAAACACCGAAGTAGATCTTGAGCTTGGGCTCTGTACCCGAAGGTCTCGCACATGCCCAGTCGATACCCTTATCACCGCCAAGCTCATAGAGAAGAACATTGGACTTGGGAAGAGTAAGCTCGGAAGTCGTAACCGTATCACCCGAGAAGTCATATCTTACGGACTTGGAGTAATCACGGACAGCCTTTACAGTAGGACCGCCGATAAGCTTAAGTGCATCAGCCGAACTCCTGCAGTTCTCAAGAGACTCACGGAGAGTATCCATGCAAGCTCCGATCTTGGCAATTCCTTCCTTACCTTCAAGCGTAAAGCTGACAGCTTCCTCGAAGCCGTATCCGTGCTTCTTATAGATCCTTTCAAGCCTGTCAAAGAGAGTCTCTCCTCTGTCAAATGACTGAGCAGCCATTCCGCATACGAGCATAGCCGCTACGACGGCATCCTTATCTCTGACGTCTGTACCTGAAAGATAGCCGTAGCTCTCCTCGAATCCGAACTGGAAGTGCTTATCTCCGAACTCGTCATCAAACTTGATGCGCTCGCCGATATACTTAAATCCGGTAAGAGTCTCCTGAAGCTCAACGCCATATTCCTTACATACGCCTGCGCAGAGCTTAGTTGATACTATAGTGGTGCAGGCAAAGGAATTATCTTCCAGCGTACCGAGACGTTTCTTGGAATCAAGGATGTAATCAAGGAGCATAAGACCTACCTGATTACCCGTAAAGCACTTATATGTAACTTCACCGTTCTCTTCACATCTTGCGGCGATACCGAGTCTGTCGGAGTCGGGATCCGTACCGAATACAAGCGATGCATTAGTCTTCTTGGCAAGCTCGATGCCCATTGTAAGAGCAGCGGGATCCTCCGGATTGGGCGTCCTTACGGTAGGGAATGCACCGTCGGGAAGCTCCTGCTGCGGAACGATATGTACATTATTAAATCCTGCTCTCTTGAGGATACGTCTTACGGGCTTATTTCCGGAACCGTGAAGCGGCGTATATACGATGCTCATGTCAGCCTGACGCGCGATAGCCTCCTTGTCGATGATAAGTTCGGTAAGCATCTCTGTATATGCGATATCCACCTCGGGACCGAATCTCTCGATGATGCCGGAAGCAAGGCCTTCGTTGAAGTCTGATGTCTTTACCTTTCGAACATCCGCGAACTCAGCCATATTGGCAAGTATCTCCGAAGCAGCCTCGTTTGTTACCTGACCGCCGTCCTCACCGTATACCTTATAGCCGTTATACTTGGGAGGATTGTGGGAAGCCGTTACCATAACGCCGCAGAAAGCATTGAAGTATCTTACCGCATAGCTGCACATGGGAACCGGACGAAGCTCATCCGACAGATATGACTTAACGTTGTAAGCGGCAAATGTCGTAGCCGCAACCTGAGCAAACTCCGGAGAGAAATGTCTTGAGTCAAAGGAGATCGCAACACCTCTCTTCATGGCCTCCTCGCCCTTGCTTACGATATATTTCGCAAGACCTGCAGATGCCTTTGCAACCGTATAGATGTTCATTCTGTTGGTACCGGCACCGAGGACACCGCGAAGTCCGCCTGTTCCGAACTCGAGCTCCTTATAGAATCTGTCCTCGATCTCCTTATCGTCTGAAGCTATAGCTTTAAGCTCTTCTCTTGTAGCTTCGTCAAAATAGGGATCTGTACTCCATACACCATAAACTTCCTTGTAATCCATCATCAATAACCTCCGATAGAATTATTAAACACTTTCATTGCTGACTATATCACATTACTTGACGGCAGGCACTTTCTTTTTGCCTCTGATAACGTCAAATGCCGCCATGGCCGCGAGCCCTATGATACCTGCAACTGAGACGGCAGCACCGGTCTTCATTCCCGGCGGAGTGAACGTCAGATGTATCGTATGGCTTCCGCTTCCGCAGTCGATGCCGATGAGCGCATCCTGATATACCTTTATATCCTGAGGAACTCCGTCTACCGTAAGCTCCCATCCGTCTTCATAGGGGATCGTGGTGAGAACGGTATCTCCGTCCTTAAGATCTGCATTTATGACAACGTCTCCGCCGTTAACGCTTACTACCTGAACGTCATTCGTGTCGATCATATCGAAATGCTCTGCAAATCCGTCATTGTCAAAATATGCAAAATTGATATCCTCATATTCGAAAGAATCCGCATCGGATACTACGGAAACATTTATCTTTTCGCCCTCTTCAAAAGCTCCGAGCCTTACGACGGAAGAATAGAAGGAACCGTCGGACCATGACGCCAGCTGCTTGCCGTTGATATATACGGAGCACTCGCTCAGGCATCTCGCATTGGAGATATTAAGATAGAGCTCATCCGCGCGCTCGACCTCTATATCGTAGCTTAATACGATAGGAAGCTTTTCATTGATGCGATAAACATGTGTAAGATCGTCCCTGTAGACATCCTCGACTTCTGTTCCGATATCGTCATAATCGAAATACTCATCCGATGATCCTTCAGCCTTATCATCTGTCTCTTCATCTTCGCTCTGCCCTCCCGTATAGCGGCTCATATCTATAACAGAACCGTTTACGATCTCGGGGACAGGGTCCTCAGCGGGAGCGATAAAGTAAACTCCCTCATCAAACTCCTCGGGGAAAAGCGATGCGAACCATGCATTTCGGAACTGAAGATAATCCTTTTGACCTACGGCACTTTCAAGAGAATAGAAATCAAAGTCATAGGCACTTGAAGGGACCGAGAATGCAAGAGGAAGAACTTCGCCGTTGGAATAGAGCCTCAGGCCGTCGTCATAAGAATCGGCGGCAATATATTCGGCGGCCGAATAATCGTTCCTGGTCATGACGCTTCCTATAGACAGAAAAGCATCCGTATCCGGAGCGGCAAATGTATATCCGAGAGAGAAATAATTATAATTGACCGTATATCCGAACTGCTTAAGAAATCTGTGAAGCATCTTGTTGGAATTGGAATTAAAGAAAGAGACCGCATTATATCCGCCGTAGAAAGATCCGACATCGTCGATACTGTCGCCGTTCAGATCCGTAGCATACTGCTCAAGCTCCATCCTGAAACCGTTCTTGCCCGGATAATCCGTAGCTGCAAGTTCACTTATGCCGTTGACGGAAGCTGAATAAAGTACCGCATCACTCGTATTGAGCGACATGATGGAAAGGCCGACGGACAATACCGGTGCCATGAGGCTTACCTCGACTACCGTCATGAGCGATGCCATAAACGGCAGAAGGACCGGCATATTCTTGATCTGCTCATTCCAGTCAGTCTTCTTCATCCACATGAATATAAACATCAGCGCCGCCATATATCCGAGATTGATCAGGAATATCCCGTCCTCATCCTTCATCCTGCCGAAGCTCTGCGCAAAGAACAGAAGCGCCGTAAGGATGACCATGGTCGTGACGATCTCCTTATTCGAGATCTCCCTGATGCGCTCTATCGTCTTGAGTGCTACTACGGCAAACAAAGGATAGAATACGAATGTCTCTCTGTGGAAAAACCAGTTGGGAGTATCAAAGACCTGCCATGCCACGTCGAGGGCATTGACGGCAAGAACAAGATACACACATACAAAGAGCACACCGTATAATCTCTTCTCCTTGACCGGAGTGCGCTTGCTGACAAAGAAGAGTGTACACAGGAACGTAACGGATAAGCTCATGAACAGATAAGGCATGTTATGAGACAGGAAGTCGCCCCTCTCACCCATGAATATCTGATCCACTATATCGACAGCCGAAAAGCCTACATAATCATCAGTTGCCTCAACAAGGTGTGTGGGATCGGCATTTCGGATCGTATCAAGTCCGACCGGAAGTATGATCACGCATAACGTCATGGCGCACAACACTGCCGTCAGGATAAATCCGAACACCATGGAAGCGGCATTTTTCCTGTCGGCATATTTCCCTTCGGAATACATCCTTACAAGGAGGTAGAGGAAAACATAGATGCCCACCATATATGCGATATAGTAATTGCTGAGGAACAGGAGCAGGAGCGAGACGGTAAGTCCGGTCCTCTTCCCGCTGAAGATATAACACTCGGTAAAATACAACACCAAGGGCATCAGCATATAGCCGTCAAGCCACATGATATTGAACATGAATACCATCACAAAAGAAGAAAAGGCATAAACGACTCCGAATAAGATCGGCCAGCGCGACTTCACCGTACTCCTCTTATCGAGGAAAAGGCACATGAAAGCTGCCGAGAAGGAAAGCTTTAACACCATTATCAGCGTAATGAACTCACTTACCTGAGCGGGCTTGAACAGAAGCGCCAGAAAATTGAATGGACTTGCAAGATAATAGCCGTATGTACCCATGGTATTCTTGCCCATGCCCATCATGAACGAATATGTAAGGCTTCCAAGTGACGAAGCATTCATCAAAAGATGCCTATACATGAATATAAACGGAGCATACTGAGCCTCAAGATCGCTCAGTAATATCGAACTCCTTCCGAAAGGCGATACGCCGCTTATTATGATCAGAACGAGATAACAGACTGCCGTGAGAAAAAATGCCGCAAGGGGCGATCTGAATGCGCCGGAGACCTGTAGGTTACTGCCGGCTCCGTTTTTCTTCCTGCTAAGAGAAGCAACTTCCTTCATAAACACACTCCAAATACGATTTGTCCGCCGACATACTTTTAGATTATAATACAAAGAAATAAATGTTCCAATGCGAATGACCCCGGAGGCAATGCTATGCTCGTAAGTCTTATTGTTCCCTGTTACAACGAAGAAGAATCGCTGCCGATACTTTACGACGCTTTATGCGACGTACGTAAGCAGGTCGGGGATCGTGATTTCGAGTTCATATTCGTTAATGACGGAAGCCGTGATAAGACAGCAGACGTAATAAGAGGCCTCGCATCCGATGACAAGGACGTAAGATATGTATTCTTTTCGAGGAATTTCGGTAAGGAAGCCGCCATGTATGCAGGGCTTGAGAAGGCCAAGGGTGACTACGTAGCTATCCTCGATGCGGATATGCAGGACCCTCCTGCTCTCATCCCCTCGATGATCGAGACTCTCGATAAGGATGAGGCCGACATCGTAGCAGCACGAAGAGTCACCAGGAAGGGCGAGCCTCCGATAAGGAGTTTCTTTGCCAGGACTTTCTATAAGCTCATAAATAAGATGTGTGATGTAGAGATCGCCGACGGTGCAAGAGATTTCAGGCTTATGAAGCGCTGTGTAGTAGATGCGATAATCTCGCTTAACGAAAGGCAGCGTTTCTCCAAGGGTATATTTGCCTGGGTCGGATTCAGGACCAAGTGGGTGGAGCACGAGAATGTCGAGCGTGTCGCCGGAGAGACCAAGTGGAGCTTCTGGAAATTATTCCGATATGCGATAGACGGTATCGTAGCCTTTACGACTGCTCCGTTAAGATTTGCAACCTACTGCGGATTCTTCTTCGCTTCTCTGGCATTCCTCTATATCGTCTACTACTTCATCAGAGCGATAATCTTAAGGATCTACGATCAGGTCCCCGGTTATCCTTCGCTTCTCTGCTTCATGCTCTTCATAGGCGGACTTATCCTTATGGCCTTAGGACTTCTGGGTGAATATATCGGAAGGATATTCATCGAGGTAAAGCGCCGCCCTCAGTATGTTGTCTCCGAAGAGGAAAAGAGCGACAGGTAATCTGTTATTCTCTCGCCATATATCTGTAGAAGAACTGATCTTCGTAATCATATACGAAGAAATTCCCGTTTACCTGTTCGGCATAATCAGGATCGTTGATATCCCCGAACGAACCTATGGCTTCCTTGGGATCCTTGGCATTCCTGTCAAAAGTATCTACGACTACAAGAAGAAGCTGCTGGAATGAAACAAAAGCCATGACAGCCAGCATGAGTCCCGTGCAAATGGTCTTGATGCCCGCTTTGCCCGTAAAACGTCCGTTCTTGAAGTTGTTCGCAAAGAAGTCGCCCAAAAGCTCCGTCAGCATAAGGCAGAATATAAAGAGCGCCGGCATCGCACCTCTCATCGTCAGGTCGTTATAAAATGACACCTTATAAAAGGGCAGTATTGCCAGTATCCCTACGGATACCCAGAGAAGACCGCTCTTCCTGTATCGTTTGAAGAAAAGCACTACAAAGGGGATCACCTCTATAAGAAGCACAAGGATGTATGCCTTTATAAACGGAAATACTCCGCCGTAGAAAGAGATCGTGCTTCCCTTTATGGATACGGATGACGTGTTTGCCATATACATGGGAGCATATGTTATAAGGAGTACGATCGGAACGATCAGATTACCGTATGAAAGTATCCTTTTGATCTTCCTGTCCTTATATACGAGCCTGTATACCGCCAGTGGAAGAACTCCTATGGTAGCCCATGGCGAATAAGGAAACATCAAGGCTCCTATAAGTCCGATGAATCTGTTATCCGGAAGCATTACGAGCAGTGCCACGATTATCCAGCAGGGGATACACTGATTATATGTATTCAAAAGATCATTGATATTACTGATAAAAGAGATGTGTTCGGTCCATCCCTCAAGCCATGTATCGGTATTTCGGGCTATATGAACAAAATAAGGTATGGCATCCAGTCCCGAAAAGCACACAAGAGTAAATATGCTCGACCATGTCGCCCTCTTCGAATAAAGGCACATGGCCAGCAAGACAAGGAAGATCCCCATTGCAGACCACAGAACATTAACGATATTTCCTACGGCAAATCCCGCCACCTTACCGATACATGCAGGTATCATCCAGAATGTCAGATAATATGCAAATGCAACAGTACAATCGGGAAGATATGCATTTATGGCGGGGTTGCTCTGCTTCGTCAGATCATAATAAAGTGGCCAGTCGCGTTCGATAAGGTCACGGAGCATGGCACGCCTGTAGGCATGGTCATCCAATGTATTAACAAATTCTCCGACACCGAAGAGTATCGTGAGCAAGAGAGCGATCACTGCGAAAGCAACAAGAGTATTTCTTTTGATCGTAAAACTGTATTCACTTTCCGCATCCTTGAGCTTTCTTACCGATAAAACGGTGACGGCAGAAAGTATCAATGACGCCGGAAGTGCTATATATATCTTAAGCCATGTCATCAGCATGATGATGACGGGAACCATGAGATAAAAGATACTTACCGTGAAGAATCCTCCATATGTGATCGTAATATCTCCGCCTTTCGACCGGCTCAGACTGTCAACCTGTTTCACTTTGATAATCAACCTCTCTTATATAAGACAGTCCGTGTAGAAGCCTTCGACTCCCTTATCCACCCACTGAACGGTCTCGGATTCATCATTAAAAGTATGAAGATAAACGTATATATCATATTTATTCAGATCAGCCAGGAAATCATCGCTCAGCCCGCCGTCAGGAAATGTCGTTATGACCCTTACTCCGCTCTTTCTCGCAAATTTTACGATATCATCAAAAGTCGTTCCTGCAGGAACCAGATAAAGCGTGTAGATTATCGACTTCCACGGATATATCTCATTTATGATATCCAGCATTCCCTCATAGTAGATCTGAGGGATAAAACGATCCAGTGTCTCCGGAGCTATTGACTCGGCCTCTTCATATATATCTTCGAAAAGCAGTTGATTCAGATCATCATAAATGCTCTTGGTATCGGTAACAACATACATATCCGGATGCTCGGCCATAAAATTGATCAGATATGCAAGATCCATCGTATGAAGTCCGCCGGCCATCTCCATATCCATGAATTCATCATATGAAACATCCTTGCACTGATACTCTTCGGGGATCAGATCGAATACGACCGGGTCGCTCCATCCGTGCCAGCATATGAGCTTTCGATCGGAAGTCCACATGATATCCACTTCAAACACTCTGTAGCCCTTGGCATAATTCTCTTCGAGTGCCTCTCTGGAATTTGTATAGACATAGCCGTCTATCTCACCGCATGCGTGAGCAATGTATTTATTATCCGCTACCCAGGAATAATCATATTCCCTCTTGGAAGATGCACAAGATGAGATCAATGTTGCGAATGAACATATCAGGATAATTGCCATTGCCCTTAACGATAATCTTCTCATGTACCACTCCCCCTGTACTGCTTTTCAGATTATAACAAAAAAAGCTTTACCACGCTTAAAGTATCGGGTCGCCTTGAAAGCCTACTAATTCGGTAGTAATATCTATACATTAAGATTTTACGAGGTATTATATGAAGATCTCAACCAAGGGACGATATGCATTAAGGATGCTCATAGATCTTGCAGAGCACAGTAATGACGGCTTCATCGCACTTAAGACAATAGCTGACAGACAGAACATCTCCAAGAAATATCTTGAGCAGATCGTTCCTATCCTGAACAGAGCAGGGATCCTACTTACCAACAGAGGATTTCAGGGCGGTTACATGCTCGGCAGAGATGCAGATAAGATAACCGTTCGCGAGGTTCTTACACTCACCGAAGGCGACCTCTTCCCCGTTTCCTGCATGACTCCCGGAGGCGAGATCAAGTGCGACAGAAAGATCGACTGTCCCACACTTCCAGTCTGGCTCGGACTTAATAAGGTTATCAACGAATACCTCGACAGCATCTCACTTGAAGACATCATAGTCCAGTCCAACGAACATTTCT
>CACZPC010000216.1 GCA_902782985.1 Oscillospiraceae bacterium | reverse complement strand
TTATCGGATAAAGACATTATGAAGCACTATCCGTATTCGTTTGATGAAGCTCGTGTCAGATCATGGATCGAACGTAATATGGACCGATACAGAGATCACGGATTCGGATTATGGTCTGTGTGCATTAAGATCTCAGGTGAGATGATCGGTGACTGTGGTCTTACCTTGCAGAATATCGATGGCAAGATGCTTCCTGAGATCGGCTACCATATCCGTGCCGATAAGCAGCGACATGGTTATGCTAAGGAAGCCGCCGCAGCTGTCAGAGACTGGGCGTTTGCCAATACAGACTATCCGGCAATATATTCTTACTGCAAGTATACTAATGTAGGATCTTACAAGACGGCCGAATCCGTCGGAATGCATTTCGAGAAAGAATATCCTGATGCGGATAACGGGATAACGCATGTATCCGTAATCAGAAGAGAGAATTGGGAAAGGCACTATCATTTGGACAGTAATCTGAGATAATACTTAAACCGGTCAAGGGGGAGATAAGAATGAAAAAGACAGGTATCATCGGTTATGGCAGCATGGGGAAGATGCTGCTGGGAAAATTCAGCGAATCAGGCAAGTTAAGATATGATGAGCTTTATATTTCCAGCAGGACCGTCTCCAAGATCGAAGAAGCATCGGACAAGTATAAAGTTATGGATTCGAATATCGAACTTGCCGCATCTTCGGATATTGTCTTTATCTGTACACGCCCGAAGGATATAGTCACGGTGTTAGAAGAGATAGCAGGTGTCGTATGTGAAGATACTCTCATAGTATCTCTTAACGGAAGCATCACATTCGATTCGCTTGAGAAGATCAGCAAGCATAAATATGCGAAAGTGATCCCGAGTGTAACGGCTGAGATCAACAGATCACAAACGCTTGTTACTTATAACGGTTATGCGGATGCTCAGGATAAAGCCGATCTGATGGATCTTCTTTCATGTATCGGTAATGTCATTGAGCTGCCGGAGAATGAAATGGGAATGGGATCTGAGCTTGTCAGCTGCATGCCGGGTTTTATCGCATCTATGTTTGATGTGATCTGCAGATCAGCGAAGCAGCATACTTCGATCCCTGATGAGCAGATAATCAGGATGGTCCTTGATACACTCTGTTCTACCGGAGAACTGATGCTCCGAAAGGATATGAGCTTTGAAGATGTAGTGTCAAGAGTAGCAACGAAGGGCGGGATCACGGAAGTAGGATCGAAGGTGATCTATGAAGGCTTTCCCGATATTGCAGATGAGATGTTTGAGAAGACATTGGCCAAAAGACGTGAGACGGCCGCCTCGGTAAAAGGATAAGCCGGTACTCTTATACGATCGGATATGTCAGCTGTTGTAGAATATCTTAAGAATAACATAGTATGCGATATCGAGTAAAAAGACCGATCATTATATGTTATAACACGAAAATGCACGCATCGGCTAAAGCAAAGTGGATAAGTAAATGACCTGCGCCGCAGGAACTTACTCGCGATTCTTTTTCTTGGCTTTCTTCTCGGCGTACATGGCTCGGTCTGCTTTGTTTATACAATCCATAAGCTCATTCCAGCTTGTCAGTTCACATGAACCTATACTGGAGCTGATCTCATAAGAATACTTGCCGCTCGCATTTCTGAGCCTTATGTTTTCTCTGATGGAATCAATGAAGCTGTTAAGCCTCCTTGGGTCCGTAGTATCGATTATCGCCGTGAATTCGTCTCCGCCCATCCTTGCTGCAAACTCATTGCTGTTGAGTGAAGCAGATATGCAATCCGCAAGTGCTTTGATCGCTTCATCACCTGCCAGATGACCGAAGGTGTCATTGATATACTTCAGACGATCCATATCCAGCGAGACGATCGACAGACCGTGGACAGGCATTCCCTCCTTGTCGAACTTCTCGGAGATCATCTTTTCGAAGCCTCGCCTGTTGAGGATTCCGGTAAGCGGATCTTTTATATAAAGGCTTATGACGTCGGATATGCCGAAAAGCTTTTCGTAAAGCTCAAGTTTATTGATGCTCTGTCCGACCTGAGCCAGAAGGAATTCTGTCTTAAAATCTATAAATTGACTTACATCCGTATTAACAACGATGATGGCATATCCGTATACTTCGTTCTTGTAAGAGAGCGGGAAGCCGATATACATACCGGAATCCTCGTTTAGCATTCCCTGAGGAAGTATCTTGTGTTTGGAAAAGGGAATATCGTTAACGACTATATCGCCGTTGTTGATAAAATATCCTTTGAGTTCGTGGTCATTCTCTCTGTAGCGGCAGAGAAAGCACGAGTTTATTCCCGGAAGCTCTCGGAATTGTTCAAGGGCTACCTGAATAACATCCTTCATGGTGAGAGCACCTTCGAAGAGCGCCCCCAGAACAACATAATCGCGTCTGGCATCCATTGCAGCCGATTCGTTGGCATTAAGAGTACAAAGAGTTTTGTATATATCTCTTTGTTCTTGTGAATCGCCGGTGCTCTCTCTGGGGATGATCCTTGAAGGGACCGGTATGGTAAGATCTATCTTTTTGCCGGCTCTGAGATCTTTTATTGCCTGTATCGCAGCATCGACAAAATCCGACTTGGCAATCTCGATGGTAGTAAGAGAAGGAATATGATGTTCTCCTTCGAAAGTATTATCTATACCGCTTATCATGGTATCATCGGGTATGGAATAACCTCTCTTTACCAGCTCGTTAGACAGTCCGATAGCCTCGTAGTCATTGGAACATATTATTGCCTCGGGCAAAGTGCCGTCAGGCTTAATGAAGAAATCAGCCTGCTCGACTGCCTGATTTATCCAGTAGTTGCCGTGGAACGTAAGATCATCGGAGGCCTCGAATCCTGCTTCTCGCATAGCGTCCTTAAAT
>CACZPC010000215.1 GCA_902782985.1 Oscillospiraceae bacterium | reverse complement strand
GGTGTTATCGCATATCCGAATTTCATGGAGGACGCAGCTCAGAAGATGGGCGGTGACTTCTTCGTTCTTCCAAGCAGTATCCATGAGGTGTTGCTTGTAAAGGACAATGGCCAGATGACAGCCAAGGAGCTGGAAAATATGGTCAAAGAGGTCAATGCTACCCAGGCAGCTATCGCTAACAAGTAAAGCTTATCAGATTCTAAGATGAATTAACGGATCGCCTCTCGGAAACGGGAGGCGATTTTAATTGTTTGATCATTCCATTATCGGCGGAATGGGGTTCATAATCATAGCCGCTATTTTGATCCCGATCGATGCTAAGCCCGAAATGGTATAATCTACAAAGTGATCGGAGGTGCAATGTGGAATTTGTAATAGATGGTCTTATAAAGAGTTACGGCTCCAAGAAGGTACTTAAAGGGATCGATTATACTTTCGAAGACGGGAAGATCTACGGGCTCCTCGGACGTAACGGTTCGGGTAAGACGACATTTTTTAATTGCATCAACGGTGACATCGATATCGATTCGGGATCTTTTTATCTGAAGGACAATGATGAGAAGATCGCACTAAAGCCCGAAGATATAGGATATCTTGTATCAACTCCGACTGTGCCGGAGTTCATGACCGGAAGAGAATTTCTGAAGTTCTTTATAGAAGTTCATGATGAAGTTACCCCGGATAAGACGATAGATGAATATTTTGACTATATGATGATCCCGGAAGATGATCGTGACAGACTGCTCAAGGATTATTCCCACGGTACCAAAAATAAGATGCAGATGCTTCTGAATATAATCTCATCTCCGCGCCTGGTGCTCCTTGATGAACCGCTTACGTCTCTTGATGTCATAATCGCTGAAGAGATGAAGAATGTCATAAGGGCTCAAAAAGAAGGCAGTATTACGATCTTTTCGACACACCTTCTGGATGTTGCGGTAGATCTGTGCGATCAGATAGTGCTTCTTAATCACGGCAAGCTTGAACCGATCGACAAGAACGATCTCGGTAACTCGGATCTTAAGGAGCGTATAATCGCGGCACTTAAGGAGCAGACTGATGATCAGTGAATACTTGAGGACATTGTCTCATGTATTTAAGATGAGAGGCATAGTCGGTTATAACGGTCTTGTATATGCTCTTAAAAGACTGCCGCTGATAGGTAAGATCATTCCGGACAGGCTTTATGCGACCAAGGAGCTTAAGGCGGTCTATCTGGTATATCGCATCTTAAAGGAATCCTTCCTGATGTTTATCGGTAAGATCCTGGGCCTTGGGATCATATATGCCGCAGCAATGGTGCTTAAGTCAGTATACAGAAATTATGAGTATGCTCAGGGAATGTCAGACAGCATACTGTATTCTAATATTGCACTTTTCTTATTCCTTGCATATTCCTTGGCGGGGACGCTCCTGAATACAAATATGTTCCGTTGTACGACAGAGAAGGAATATATGGTATTCATGCTGAGGATGGATGCAAAAAAGCTCAATGACGCTCTCTTTGTATACGACCTGGCAAAGCTGGTCATCGGATATCTTCTGGCGGG
This sequence comes from Oscillospiraceae bacterium, assembly GCA_902782985.1. Taxonomy (GTDB): domain Bacteria; phylum Bacillota; class Clostridia; order Saccharofermentanales; family Saccharofermentanaceae; genus Saccharofermentans. The sequence goes on along the minus strand of CACZPC010000215.1, from coordinate 4,632 downwards.
TATCGTGGCGATAATATGCGGTGCACCTGTCTTTGTCTGGCTGGGTTTTCCGCTCCTTGCCGTATTTATCAAGCTTTTCGCAGCGGGAGCTCTGGCATTCTTTTACGAGATAAAGCATAAGCACAACAGGTCAATGAAGAGAAATATCGGCTTTTACACTGTTAAGCTTAGTATTGCGATGATATCTGCTCCGCTTCTCTTTATTGTCCTCATGAACGGCGGCCTCATCTCCTTTAATATCCTGATCATGATCTCAGCTCTGTTGGTGATCTTTGGAATATGGGGATATTTTAAGCTCAAGATGCTCGATCCCTTCCTTCATCGAAAGGCACTGCAGGATAATATCGTCAGGATAGAAGCTGCTGAATATAAACGCAGAAGCAAAGATAATACCCGGAGTTTTAAGAAGATCAAAGCGGTAGGAAATGTCAGCAGTTCCAAGAAGGGCTTTGAATATCTGAATGCACTGTTTGTGAGACGACACAGGGGCATGCTGTATGTGAAGCCTCTTATATTCACTTTAACAGTGGCTGCCATTACCGGACTGTATATCTATTCTAATATAAGAGAATACTATGTCAGGTTCGGCAGTGATAATTGCCTTAATATGGTACTTAATAATCTTAAGAATCTGCTGCTGATGAAACGATATGATGATAATCTTTTGCCTTTCGATAAGGAAGATACATTTATGCTGTTCCTGAGATGGTTGTCAGAAAGGCATCTGCTTGCACTGCTCATACCGATCTCATTGTCCGATAATACATTTAAGAGCACTCAGGCGATGTATATCAATTGCGATAACAGTCTTATGACTCTAAGCTTCTTTAAACAGCCGAAGAAGATACTGGAGCTTTTCGATATAAGGCTCAGGCAGATGTTTAAGATCAATATGATACCCGCGATCGCTTATGGTGTCGTGGCGGATCTTATATTGTTTTATTCGGGCGGAGCAGATCATCCGTTGTACTTTATCGCTACGATATTTGTATCTTTGCTTTTGTGTCTTCTGTATTCCATGACCGATCTTCTTCTTTATTATCTGTTTCAGCCTTTTACGACGACTGTCAATGTAAAGAGCGGCGCATATATGATATTCAGTGTAGTTAAGTGGATCTTTTACTCGATGGTATTCTGGATCCCATGCAGATCGGATATCCTGGCAGTGATCCTTATCGTGATCGATTATCTTTATATCATCGCGGCAAGAAAGCTCGTATACAGATATGCACCTCGCACATGGAGGATAAAGAGCTGAGATCGAATGGTCACTGTCAGCGGGCGATACGTATAGCCAATAATCTGAAGATAGTCTTGATATAACTTATGATGAAGGGGATAAGTCGTCTCTTGGATTCTCCGTAGATCCTCTTGTTAAATGATATCGGGATCTCGGCATACTTAAGTTTGTCCTTACCTGCCTTTTTCTTCATAAGAAGAAGGATCTCCTCTAATACATCGTAGTTAACGCTCTTAAGATCCGCATCTTTTACGAGAGATGCTTTATATATCCTGAAATTAGTGGAAACATCCTTGATGTTAAGACCCAATACGATCCTGAATACGAAGTTTAAGATATGAGACAGTATCTGTGATGATTTTGCATCGTTAGAGGTGCCGCCCTTAGTGTATCTCGATCCGATGACCAGATCGTAGCCTTCATTGTACTTTTGGTATATAGCAGGGATATATGAAGGATCGTGAGAGCCGTCACTGTCGAGAAAGAGGATCTTATCACCTGTGGCTTCACTGATACCTTTTGCATATGCGCCGCCGAATCCCGGACGTTCCTGATGAACGTATTTTACGCCCATTTCTTTGCATACACCCTCTGTGTTATCAGTAGCAACGGCAGTATCGACAACGATAAGCTCATAATCCTCCCCCAGCGGATCGAGAGTTTCCTTCAGCTTGGGGATCAATACCTTGAGATTCTCTTCTTCTTTGTATGCAAGTAATACCGTACTTAAGCTCATATGAATAAAGATTCTCTTTCTGAAAATAATATTTCTGAGATTATATCACAATATAATAAGTTGTTTTACGGCTCGTAAGTATACTCTATGATCTTCGTATCCGGATCGAAAGACAGTTCTTCATAAGAATGCCAGTCAGTAGGGTTTTCCGATGAACGTATATATATGAAGCAGTCATAATCCGACATATCATTTTCTCTGATGTCTTCCAGCCTGTTTAAAGATGTGACATCAAGATCTGCCGAATAAAGGATCGTTTTACATACATAGTATCTGTATGCATGATTCTTGACGGTGGGCTCCAGGTTATCAAGCCACGCTTCATTCTCAGAGAAACAGACGAGATATTTGACATCAGGGTCCTGAGGCAGGTCGTATTCCTCACGGATCGTTCTTACGACATCCGCGAGCTTTTCTTCATCAGTGAGATCCTGTCTGCTGAAAAGAGATGAGAATCCCGTGACCTGGAAAGGGAGGATGAATACCGGAAGCAGCATGAATACCAGTCCGGCTGTCCTTATCTTGAGCTTCCTGCCCGGAAGTTCACCGATCACTCTCATGAAGAGGATGAGCATGACTCCGCAGGAGAATGCATCTATCGTCATGACATATCTTGAGTACCAGCAGAGTCTCTGAGCCTCGACCCAGGGCATCGAGAAGATGTACATTGCGAGGTTTCCGACCTGATATATTACGTAGAAGACCAGTAGATAGCCTGCGGTGAAAACGGGCTCACTTTCCGATTTCTTGTCCCAGGAGAGCTTTATAAGGGCAACCAGGATCAGGAAGGCGATAGCGAGCATTGCGAACATTGAGTTATGAAGGAGTACTTCATCGCCGAACATGCTGCAGATCTGTCTTATATTGTCCGGAGTCTTCTCTGCTAAGATGCTCGAGTAATACTCCTTGGATACCGTATGAGGTCCGTCAGATACATTCTTGAAAGCCATAGATGTATGGGCTTTCCATATGAGCATAAAGATGATCGAAGGTGCGACAGAACCGAGTGCATATATGAACGACTTCTTCCTGTTTCCGCCTTTAAGCGCGAGACGGAGGATGATAACGGCTGTCGTAAATGTAAAGAAGATACCGCTGTTCTTTACGCAGGTAGCCATGACCGCCATCGGAGCCGAGAAGATAACGGCCTTCTTTATATCGTCGCGATTATAAAGAGCCGTCGCGTATGCCGCGATGCCCAGAGCACAAAGAAGTCTGTCTACGAGGAGACTGTAGATACCGTTTTCGAGTCCCGCATAACAGGTGGTGATGCCCAGCGCGAATAATAAAGCGACTACATTAAGATATATCTTAGTCTTCTTATCCTTCGAATCGGCGAAAGCAAACAATGTAACGCCTGATGCGAGTGACAGGAGTGACTGGGCAAAGAGCGCCTGACCGTCAGCGACGGAACCGATGACCTTACAAACATACCAGATAAACACGGAACTTCCGACGGGATAAGTGCTGTATTCGATGATAGGATCAGCAGATGTCGGAAGATGCGAATCGTAAAGGAGAAACTTGGTAATAAGCCTCCAGTGAGTGAAGTTATCGTAGTAATAGATATGTACGGGAGCGAGCCAGAAGAAAAGATAAGCGGCGCAGACATAAAAAGCGACTGTTCCGAATGTCAGATCTTCGCGGAGCTCCTTACCGAACTTTTTTATGTCTCTGCCGCTGAGAAATAAGAGATCTGCGGGATATATAAGAATACCTGCGATTACGAGTATCCACATGGCAGGGATCAATATGTTCAGACATCCCGCGAGGAATAAGAGACAACCGACGGATGACAGCGTTACTGCAGGACATAGCTCAGGCTTGAGACCGAACTTTTTGTGCAATAAATGAGAATATCCTCCGAATGAGACCATAAGGAGGATAAATCTTAATATCTGTGACGCCGAAAGTGTGCCCATATTCAATATCCTTATATATACTTGAGAATATTCAGATTATATCACATCTCCGAGTAGCTTCCGAGGAAAGTGAATGCCGCAGGATCCTGATCCAGTTCGCAAAGCAGTGTGACGAATGCCTCCGAATAGACGGATGCATCTACATCAAGATAGAACATGAATTCGAAGTCACTGCCTGAGATCGGTCTGGATTCGATCTTAGTAAGATTAAGTCCGAGCGCCGAGAATCTGGACAGTGTGTTATAAAGTGATCCCGGTGTATGTCCCAGTGATAGCATCATGGATGCCTTTGAAGCTCCCGGGTATATTTCCATATCCTTTGAGATGCAGATGAATCTCGTATAGTTGTGATCGGTATTCTGAACCTTATCATTAATGACTTCCAGATCATAAAGACGGGCACAGTCAGGTGAGGAGATGGCTGCAATATCATCTCTGTCGGAGTCGGCTACCATCTGAGCGGCGATAGCGGTATTGGCTACGATCGTTACCTTGATATCCTTGTTGTCCTTAAGGAAATGAGAGCACTGACCGATAGCTTGCTCATGTGAATAGATCTCCTTAATGTCCTTGAAGGATGTTCCCTTCTTGGCAAGGAGCCTGTGGTTGATCTGAAGCTTCATTGATCTGACGATATGGAAATTGTGAGATCTCATGAGGTCATAGACGGAAGTAACGGATCCGTATGAACTGTTCTCGATAGGGAGGACTCCGTACTTACAAAGTCCGCTCTC
>CACZPC010000214.1 GCA_902782985.1 Oscillospiraceae bacterium | reverse complement strand
GCTTCAGGACACTCATGAATGCTTCCTGAGGGACATTGACCGAGCCTACCTGACGCATTCTCTTCTTACCCTCTTTCTGCTTCTCCAGGAGCTTTTTCTTACGTGTGATATCACCGCCATAACACTTGGCAAGAACGTCCTTTCGGAATGCTCTGATGGTCTCACGGGCGATGACCTTACCTCCGATGCAGGCCTGGATGGGAACCTCGAACTGCTGCCTCGGGATATTCTCCTTGAGTTTCTCAGCCATACGGCGTCCGCGGGCATAAGCCTTATCGGCATGAACGATGAATGACAGAGCATCCACGGGATCACCGTTTAAGAGAATATCGAGCTTAACGAGCTTGGACCTCTCATAGCCTGCCATCTCATAGTCAAGGGACGCATATCCTCTTGTACGCGACTTCAATGCATCGAAGAAATCGTAGATGATCTCATTTAATGGCATCCTGTAATGGAGCATGACGCGCTTGTCATCCAAGTACTTCATATCCTTATATTCGCCTCGCCTGTCCTGGCAAAGCTCCATAATATTTCCGACATAATCCTTTGGGAGCATTATCGTACAGTTAACGACCGGCTCCTCCATATAATCGATCTCGGAGACGTCGGGCAGGTTCGTGGGATTATCCACCTCCACCATGGTGCCGTCAGTCTTATAGACCTTATAGATAACCGAGGGCGCCGTGGAGATAAGATCGAGGTTGAATTCCCTCTCGAGCCTCTCCTGGATTACTTCGTAGTGAAGAAGTCCAAGGAAGCCGCATCTGAAACCGAATCCCAAAGCAGCCGATGTCTCAGCTTCGAACGATAAAGCCGCATCATTAAGGCGGAGCTTTTCAAGTGCATCACGAAGATCGCCGTATCTGGCACCGTCGACAGGATAGATACCGCAGAATACCATCTGCTGAATGCTCTTATATCCCGAAAGGGGCTCATCGGCCGGTGTCTCTGCGAGAGTGACGGTATCACCGGGAGCCGTATCGGATACATTCTTTATCGATGCACAGATATATCCTACTTCGCCTGTAAGAAGGCAATCGGAAGGAACGTATTCGCCGGGATGGAAATATCCGAGCTCGGTGATCACGAATTCCTTACCCGTATGCATCATACGGATCTTATCGCCCATCTTTACAGAGCCTTCCTTGATCCTTACGGATACGATAACGCCCTTGTAGGAGTCGTATTTGGAGTCGAATATCAACGCACGAAGAGGCTTCTGCTCATCACCGGAAGGTGCGGGAAGATACTTTATGATGCCTTCAAGGACATCGTCGATACCGATATCATTCTTAGCCGAGATGCAGGGTGCATAGGACGCTTCAAGTCCGATGTCATCCTCTATCTCTGCTCTTACTTCCTCGGGGCGCGCCGAGGGCAGGTCGATCTTATTAATGACCGGCAGGATCTCAAGATCACTGTCTACAGCCAGATATGCATTAGCAAGAGTCTGAGCCTCTACGCCCTGAGCGGCATCGACGATCAGGATGGCGCCGTCACATGCGGCAAGGGATCTTGATACCTCATAATTAAAGTCAACATGACCGGGAGTGTCGATGAGATTTAAGATATACTCATTGCCGTCCGTAGCCTTATAAGCCATTCTCGTAGCCTGAGACTTGATCGTGATGCCTCTTTCTCTCTCGATATCCATATTATCGAGGATCTGAGCCTGCATCTCTCGCTTCTCTACTACACCCGTATGTTCTATCAGTCGATCGGCAAGCGTGGACTTACCGTGATCGATATGCGCGATTATACAAAAGTTCCTTATATGTTCCTGTCTTTCCATTAATACCCCGTCTTATCTAACTATATTATCCGAGCAGTCCGAAATGATCGAAAGGATAGACGCAGATGATCGCGATACCCTTGATGCGGTCTTCGGTAAAAGGTCCCAACACCCTGCTGTCCTTACTTACGGAACGATTATCTCCGAGGCAGTAATACTCATTCTCCCCCAGAGTTATCTCATCATAGCCGTGCTCGATGCCTACATTCATCATCAGCGTCTCTACTTCCTCAGTAAGATAAGGCTCCTCGAGCATGAAGAACTCCTCCGAATCAACAGGCTTGATATAAACATGTCCGTCCGCGATCCTTACTGTCTCGCCCGGAAGACCGATGATCCTCTTGATGAGATATTCTTCACGGTCATAACCTTCCATATCGTGTCCGTCGAGGATAACGATATCTCCCCTCTTGTAGTTATGAAAATATGTAGCGATCTTCTGAGTAAATACGGCATCACCGTTATTAAGCGTCGGCCACATCGAATCACCGTAGACATTATCACGCTGGATAACAAATACTACGAGCAGTACACCGACCAGCACACCGACGGCGATCGTCCTGACCCAGGACATGATCTCCTTGATGACTTCCTTCTTGTCTGAAGGCTTGTCGGTATTATCCTCCGACTCCTTTGCCTTGAATGCCGATTCCATGAATTCCTCGGGGATCGTATCCGAAGCTGAAGTCTCTGTACCAAAAGATGAAGCTGCCTTTGTATCATCCGAACCCGTGAACAACGACTCTACAGGCATCTCCTCGGGAGCAGCTGATGATGAAGCAGTCTTACCGTCATCGCCATATGAGAATTCCGTAGGTGTAAATTCGGTTATCTCTTCGCCGCCGAAATCATCAAATCCGTTTTCTTTCACTTCTTTTTCTCCATTATTAAACAAATCCCGTATATTCTAACACTATAGGGACGATATTTGTATTATTTGTGAGGCAACTTACGTGCTTATGAGATCTCAGCTTCCGGAGCTCTCACCGGAAGCCTCATCGGTTTTCCCGCTGACTGCTGCCGCGGCTGCTCGAAGCTCACCTATGATCCTGGTCTTCTCCCTGAGCTCTTCGTTCAGGTTCTTATAATATCTCTCCATACCTTCTATATGCTGCTGATGAGCCGTATCATCCGTGATCTCAAGAAGATATCCTCTCTTTCGCCTGCCGTCGTAAAGGTCACTGACACGTACTATATATATGAATTCGCCATTGCGGTATGTATGGGTCTTGGAGACATTCTCCTTCTCATAATCATCGATCCATCTGTCGAAAATCTCCCTTATGGCTTCAGACTCGATCATACGGTCCGCATGATTATTCGCGATCTCGGGGATAAAGCGCTTGGCTCCGTCAGTGGCACTCAGATATCGCCTCTTAAAATCAAGAGATATGTAGCCGAACTCACCGTCCTTCAGGATCGAACTGCTGACCATATCATCTACGAAATAAAGACCGACTCGGTCCATGATCAGGAGAAAGCCTATCTCATCTACAAGATCTGCCAAAGCCATCCACTCGATATTTTTGCTTATCATACGGCCCAGAAAATACGCAAAGATGGAGAATATCTGCATAAAGGCCGCGATTGCCAGATTTCTTCCGGATACATTGGGTTTCTTGAGCCATCCGTAGACCAGAGCAAACAGTGTAGCGATAAGAAATGCCGCTATCTCAAAGATATATACATTATGAAGCGGTCCGTATTCCTTAACGAGGAAAGCCGCTCCGTTCTCTATCCGAAGCTCGACGCTCTTATAAAAGATCGGACTGTAGCCGACAGACAGGACTCCGCAGTATACTAGCGAAGTGATGATCATCATTGCCATATATATCCACTTCGGCATCCTGATCTTACATATCGAGAATACAAGCAACAGACCAACCAGCGGCAGGAAGCATCCTCCGACATATAAGAACTTGTTGATGACGATCGCCTCCCTGACATCGCGTGAAAGCGCCATTAGCACATAACAGAACTGCGACATGAATGCCAGTATGAAGATCAGCGTATATCTTACCGAATAGTAGCTTCTCTTCCTCCAGTAAAAGATCGCGCAGCAGATCAGCGATAACATGCATATAGTGATGTAGAAACCTATTACGATCATGCATTCACCACCTTCAGATAGTCCGCGAAGACCTTTTTCTGCACAGGCTTGGAGAAATAATATCCCTGAAGATAATCACATCCCATCTCCTCCAGGAAGAGCTTTTGAGAAATGGTCTCTACGCCTTCGACCAGGATATGATATCCCATATCCTTGAGCATCCTTACCGTATTCTCCAGGAATATGACCGCATTCCGCTCCCTCTCATCCGTCTTCGGATCGATGGCCTTCCACAGGATGCTCATATCGATCTTGATAATAGAGAACGGCATCTCATACATATAAGAGATATTCGAATAACCTGTACCGTAATCATCAAGCGAGAAATTAAAACCGCGCTTGCTCAGAGTCCCGATGGTATCGACCAGGATCTTACGGTTCTCCGCCGTTGCCGACTCGGTTATCTCCAGATTGATGCAGGATGCATCTATGCTGTAGCGATCAAGTATCTCGACAAACAGCTTCTCCAGATCTCTGCTCATACACTGAACAACGGAAAGATTGACTTCTATATAATCGATACCGTGAGATTTGAGTCTCTCTTCCTTATAGAATCTGCAGACCTCCTCGAATACGAATCTTCCGATCTCGAGTATCGCACCGTTGCGCTCGGATATGGGGATGAATTCATCCGGAGGTATCATGCCGTACTCGTCATCAATAAGCCTGCAGAGCGCCTCGGCTGATCTGACGCTGCCGGTATTGCTGTCCCAGATCGGCTGATAGTAGACCTGAAAACTCTTATTCCTTACAGCTTTATCGATAAGTCGCTCCACGAGTACATTTCGCTCATATCTTGATATGGTCTTGTCTACATTAAGCTCCGTCGTGATCTTACCGTCGAAAGGCGCATCTATGAGCATGAAGAGATTCTCCATGGTCTTAACGTCATCGGGGATCTTCACGACACCGAACTGCACCGGGAATACCAGCGAGAATCTTCCCTTGCCCCAGGGACGCTCGAATCTCTTAAGCGTAGTCTCCTTTATATGATCTGTCTCTTCACCGGTGATCCCGTCGCACAGAACCGCGAAATGCGCACGCCCGCAGTCATAGCATGAATATGAGTCACACTGCTTTTCGAGCCAGACGGAAATACGGCGGAGGATATCGTTCATATTCTCGAATCCGATCATCTTATTGTAGTAATTAAGATTAGGGATCTTAAGCAGGATCATCGTATAACCGCCGCTTATCATCACGCGGTCAAGTGTCGTCTGAAGAGCATACCTGTTAAGGATACCCGTTGTGGGATTGATGACGTCGTCCTTATTCTCGATGGTAAAGAGGATACCCATGAGGCCGAGCGTATCAAAGAATAAGGTAAGCAGATACTGAGGGAATATGATCTGAAAGATGATCGGAACAAAGGTGATCAGCATAAAGAAGAATAAAGCGTTCGACTTAGCTGCGGTAATGCCCTTTCGATGTCTGAATACCAGATAGATTCCGAATGTCATATATGCAAATGCGATTATGTAAAGCAGCGGAAAAACAGCTCCGTGACGGTAGATCCTGTTCTCGTCAAAATAGAAGATCAGACCGTGGAAAGGATTGCTCAGGATAAGGAGCATCTCTATGACATAAGGAACACTGAGAGCGATCAGGGCTTTCTTCTTATCTTTCTCATAACCGATCAGGTAGAACAGATAGATGATAAGCACCAGAGCCATCATGTTATGGGTGACGATATAAAGGAAATTCCAGAAATACTGGATCAGCGGGCTGTAGTAATATGGATCGTTATTGGCAAGTGAACCTATGATATCGGCTATCTCTGCCAGAAAGTTCAAAACGAGCATGCCCAGATAGACACGGTTGGCATGTCTCCTCAGGCCTTTCCTGAATACGATATAGTACATGATAAACAGCGTCAGGAATACTGCTGCTATATCAAATTCGATTCGATAAGTCATTCTTTCCCCTCGCGGTTTCCAACCCATCAAAGAATGCTATTACCTACAAAATAATTATATCACCGTCAACAGTTGCCCAAAGTTAATAACCCGTGAACATTACTTTCAGGGCGTCTCAGTTTCCATAACGGTCGTTAAGGATTCAACAAATTTGCTGTATAAACATAAGGATCTGCCTGCTCGCTGATCTTGTAACATTGTTACACAATACTCAAACCCTCAGCAGAGATACCTCCCCCGGACATACGAACGGCCGACTTTCGATCGGCCGTCCATATTGCAACATAACAGAGGGGTATTTAGATGTCTTATTAAAGCAGCGGAGTCTCGTTATACTGAGTTCTCGGACTCTTATTAACATGGATGAACATGTTATGGAGAAGATTGACGCTGGTCAGTATTACTTCGCCCTGATTAAGCTTTCTTACATGTTTTATGGCATATGCATCCAGATGGCTCTCCACCGCATTGATCTCATCATTGAGCATGAGCCTGTGAATGAGCATCGTACCGATCTGACCGAAGAGGATCGGAGATACATCCTTGGGATTCTGAGTCGTAAGATAAAGGAAGATACCCTTCTTACGTCCCTCTCTTGCAAGAAGTGTCAGACCGCCGTGGAATTCCTTGTCGGAATATCTGGACTTGGCATATCTGTGTACCTCGTCGATAAAGAATACGAAGGGGCAGATATTATCCCTTGAGATAACGAAATTACTTACAAGATCGACTACCATGCCGCCGATACCTTCGGAAGCACCGAGCGTAGATGTATCGATATAGAGGCTGGCCTCCGGAAGATGTACGAAATCCTCGATCACGTCGAGCAGGTTATACATCTCGGGATCATTGGAGAAGAACTTCAGGAACCTCGTATTAGTCATCTGATACTGGATCTTCTGGATAAGAGATGCATTGGAGTTCGCCTTCAGCGAATCGTAACGATATCTGAAATTATAGTTATTGTCTCTGTCAGGCTCACAAACGGATTCCTGCTGTATCTGCTCGGGCAGGAGCTCGATATTGAAGTCGGTATCGTCCTTGGATACGGATGCCAGATTCTCCTGGACCTCATCGATACTCTCACCTACCTTGGCATAATACGACGTATCGCCTATCTTCTTCATATAACGAAGAGATGTGATCGCCTCCGACAATACGGCACCCTGGCTGCTGTTCTCAGTCTCGAAAAGCTTCTCCCACTGCTCCATCGTTATCTTGCCGGGCGAGATCGTGGTATCCACTCCGAGTGTCAGCTTCGTGATCTCATCATCCGAGAAAGCATTTCGATACTCACCCGTGGGATCGATGATCAGAGCCTTACGCCTTGTGGATACTACCTTATCGAGGATCGCCAGTGCAGTCGTGGACTTACCGCTGTTGGTAGCTCCTATGCACATCATATGACGATTAAAGAGAGTACTGGGACGAAGAGATACATCTGCCTTAGCCCTGTTAAGATATGTAGCGAAAGGCGGCAGCGCCTC
>CACZPC010000213.1 GCA_902782985.1 Oscillospiraceae bacterium | reverse complement strand
ATGCTCTTCTTATCAGGTGTGCATTTCGCGAAAGAGGGATCGTCTGAAAGCTTCTTTACGAAAAGCGCACATATTGCAATGTAAGGAACAAGAAGAAAGATGTTTGCCGGGCAGAAAAGCAGGGCAAAAGCTGTTATGGATATATACTTGGTGACCGAATTTACTCTCATACGTGGATTATAGCACAGCAGACGGGCATAAAAATGCTCCCGACACCATGATCGGGAGCAAAGTTATCTTTAATGGTTCGAAGCCGGTATCACTTGATGATAGTGATCTTCTCGCCTACAACGGGAAGAGTGAACTTCTGTCCCTGAGCAGCAGCGATGATACCCATAACTACGAATACGATGAGAACGATCTCAAGTGCCCATCCGAGGAAAGGGATAACTGCAAGGATGCAGGAACCGATAGAGATAAGGATTCCGTTGTTAACATGATTCTTAACGAATGCATGATCCTTCTCGGGAGCTACTACAAGACCAAGGATCCAAAGGATGCCGATATAAGAAAGAATAGCGAAGAGCTTATCGTTTCCGACGGGAGCATCGTTTGCATCGATAACTGACTGGTTTTCAAATTCATTATTTTCCATTTACTTACCCTCCGTGGCAAAATTTATTTTATAATAACATAGTGATTTGGGTTTGTCATATATACGGTTTACATTTTGTTAACAAACAACAGGAGAAAGACATAAAGTGAAAGTATCTCGATACAAAAAAGAAGATGATATTACATATGCACTTGGTGCGACTGTCGTAATGGAGTACCTGAATAACTGCCCCGATAAGGTGAAAGGCGTGATCCTTCATCCGTCATTTCGCTCCGCGGAAACGATTGAGAAGATAAACATTATCTGTTCTGTGAATTCCATCCCCGTAACCACTGAGGAAAAGCCGTTTAATATCCTGTCTCAGAAGGAGAACTGCTTTGTTATCGCCGTTATCGGCAAGGAGAGAGGGCACATAAAAGCGGGCAACCATGTAGTCCTGGTCAATCCTTCCAATGCAGGTAATATGGGGACCATAATGAGGAGCTGCGCCGGCTTCGGGATCCTTGATATTGCCGTGATCCCTCCCGCTGTTGATCATTTTGATCCCAAGACCATAAGAGCGTCCATGGGGGCTGCTGCCAGGGTAAGAGTAGAGGTATTTGAAAGTTTTGATGACTACAGGAGCAGATTCGGGACTAATAATATCTATCCTTTTATGCTGGACGGCAGCACATTGCTTCAGGATACGAAGATCGAGGGGAACTTCTCCCTTGTATTCGGTAATGAGGCGACCGGGCTTCCTGCAGATTACTCGAAGATAGGACATCCGATCAGGATCGAGCATACCGATAATATCGACAGTCTTAATCTGCCGATAGCGGCGAGTATAGCCCTTTTCGCGGCGACGAAAGATATTTTTTCAAAAGAAGTATAAATCGCACTTGCACAGATTTTTCAATCATGATACAATCTCTCGGTGCATAAAAAGTAAACAACCTACGATGGAGGTGAATGACATGCCGAATATCAAGTCAGCTATCAAGCGTGTAAGCGTTACAGAGAAGAAGACAGCTGCCAACAAGATGAAGAAGAGTGAGATGCGTACAGTACTTAAGAAGGCTAAGGCTTCCATCGCTTCAGGTGAGGGATCCGCAGAGGCTTTGAAGACAGCTCAGATCACACTCGACAAGGCTGCTTCCAAGGGACACATCAGCAAGAATGCTGCATCCAGAACAAAGTCCCGTCTTGCTAAGGCTGCTAACGCAGCAAAGTAATCTGCTTTTAAACTTGATAATAATGACCGCTTGAGCATATGCCCGAGCGGTTTTTATTTGCATATTTTATGCAGCAAATGTATCATTTATGAAGTTATAAATATGGGAACAGGAGGACTGATAAATGAAGATCTGTACCGAATGCGGTGCTCAGTTGTCAGACGATACCAGGTTTTGTACTTCCTGCGGTGCTTCGCTTGCCGATGCACAGGTAGTACCCGGCGAGCCTGAAGCAAAGGCTGAGCCTGTTGAAGAAAAGAAAGAAGAGATCAAGGAGGAGGCTTCGGAGGTGAAGTCCGAAGATATTACATCCGAAGCAGAAGCTGTATCGGAGGACGCAGCAAAAGCCGATGCAGTTGTAACTGAGACGTTTTCCGAAGTTAAGGAGAGCGCTGCCGAGGAGATACCTGCAGCAAATACTGAAGCTACTCCTTCGGAGGCACCTGCAGTAAATACTGCGGCGGCAGCTACGGCTGCAGCTGTCATGGTAAATCCTGAGTCTGCTTCTTCGGGATATTCCTACGAAGCACCTAAGGAAAATACATATTCCGGTAATGATGCAGGAGTGTATACTCCGCCGTCCGGATCAAAGAGCGGTATCCAGGAGAGAAATATCGGTATATGTATCCTTCTCTGGTTCGTTACATGCGGAATCTATACGCTCTATTGGGTATATAAGCTCAATGAGGAGATCAACCGACTTTCCGATACCAAGGACGGTACTTCGAGCGGACTGGTACTTCTTTTTGATATCATTTCATGCGGTTTCTATGCATGGTACTGGATGTTCAGGATGGGCGAGAGAGTAGACAGGATGAAGGGGGATCCGAACGGAAATACCAATATCATCTATCTTCTCCTTTCGATATTCGGTCTCGGTATCGTAAGTATTGCTCTTATGCAGGATAGTGTTAATAAGGCAATAAGAGCTTGATGGATCATGAAAGCCGTGAAGATGAAGAGCGCAGGATCTTAAGAAAGCATCTTGAGACTGCTTTCGGTTTTCTTCTTATCGGTACAGTTTATTACATCTGGCTCAGATTGACGGGGATCGGTATTCCCTGTATGTTTCATAAGATAACGGGGTGGTCATGTCCGGGATGCGGTATGACCACCCTTATTATGTCTTTATTGTCCGGAGATATAGCGGGAGCCAGAGCGGCTAATCCGTTTATTTTCTTTACCTGGCCCGTCTTAGTCGTTGAGCTTTTATGGAGTGAGGTCAAGACGATAAAAGGCCTCGGGCATGATAGGGGCAGGGCGGTGCAGGTTACGGATAGGGTGATGAACGTGATCCTTGTTATCTATGTTGCCGCATTTGTGCTTTTCGGGATACTGCGAAATGTGATCAGATGATCATTTGGTCTGAACGGGAGCATCATTCCACTGTGATCCACGGGGGATATTAAGATATCTGCCCTGGACCTCGGCTGCTGTGAGATCAAGTTCGAACTGTTCCTTCAAAGCAGGGGATGAAGCATATGATTCCTTGGCGTCCGAGCAATTATGAAGTATTGGCAGACGCGAGCACTTGCTCATTACCTTCAGGCAATATCTGCCGTCTCTGTTAAATCCGAGTACACGAATATATTCGGGATGCTTGTTGTTGGCGACATAATCCGCTGTCTGTCCTACGGACATTGATGCTAAAGCTCTCATTATCCGGGCGGATGTGAAATGCTTGGTCTGAAGTGCGGATCTCAGATCGTCGTATGTATTGTCTCTGAGTGCAGATACGGTATTTCTTATATAACCGTCAAGTCCGTCGCTCATATATGCATAGGACGATATGTTAAGTCTGAGAACATCATTTATCAGGTCATCCGCAAATCTTGCTGTGTCCGGGAAAGAATATTCACGGGAAGAGAACCCTGCCAGCATCGTCGCCAGTGCCGGGATCGGGACAAGATCCTGAAGACCGTCAGCCAGTTCGGCGGTGCTCTTGTGCTCCAGATATATCTTTCTTGCGGATGTGGCACTGTAACCTTCGATCCGCGGGATCATATGGATCTTGAATCTGGAATCGGCTCCTATATCTCTGCATGCACGTATATAATCAAGTGCAAGTATGGAGTTGGGCATTCTCAGAGCTTCTCTGATCAGGACCTCGTCTGTATCGGAAGGAGCGAGAGATCTTATGATACCTTCTGCTCTTGCCGCGGGATAGCTCATACCCTCCGAAAGGCACTTCCTGATCATCTCATCGTCAGGGACCGTATCGGCGAGCATATTGATGATACCGGGATCCGAGCAGTCCGTACCGAATACCAGATCCGTTACTACTCCTGTTCTGTACAAAGTCTCCACTGCGCCTCTTGCGAAGCGTTCCGACGGGGCACAGGCGAATGTGAAAGGTAATTCGATCACTATATCGGCGCCGCACCTGAGCGCCTGCCGGGTCCTTATCCTCTTGGGGAGGACCGAAGGTGTTCCTCTCTGGACGAAAGGACCGCTCATAACGACCATTACTATGGCTCTGGGATCTCCGACCATCTCCTTCGCTTTGGAGATCAGGTATTCGTGCCCCTTATGAAAAGGGTTAAATTCTGCGATGATCCCTATGACTCTCATTTGCCTTATCTGTGCCTTTCGGTAAAGTAAACATTTGGTATAATCCAATGAGATTATATTAGAAAAGAGCAGCTGATTCCAATGCGTATTCCTTTCGAGCGGAAAAAGACAGTTACCGTCATCATTATT
>CACZPC010000212.1 GCA_902782985.1 Oscillospiraceae bacterium | reverse complement strand
TCATATTCGGAATATGTATTTACGACAGTCTCGGCAGTAAGTATCTGCTGCTCATCCATCCTCATATCGAGGGGACCGTCGTTAACATACGAAAAGCCTCTCTCGGCTGTATCTATCTGATGTGAAGAAACACCGAGGTCAGCAAGGATACCGTCTACCTTACCTATCTTCATGCTTCCGATCACATAGTCGATCTCAGAAAAATCGGATTTGACTATTATCCAGTTCTTATCCGGATACTGTCTGGAGCTCAAAAGACAAGTCCTTAATGCGCTGTCATCCTTATCAAGCGATATAAGAGTTCCCTTCTCAGACAACCTCTCGAGTATTCCTCTGCTGTGGCCGCCGCCGCCTGCCGTGCAATCAACATAGATACCGTCGGGCTTGATATTCAGATACTCCATGCACTCGTTAAAGAGGACCGGAACATGAGCAAATTCGTTATCAGTCATATTACAGACCCTCCACATAATATGTAGTCTCAAGACCCTCGATCGAACCGATGTCGTGGTCTTCGTTCTCATAGAACGTCTTGGTGCAGATATCGAGCTTACCCTCGTCGTTAAATACGCAGATCTCCTCGCCGGGCTGTGCTCCTATCTTCTCCCAGAGCTCATTTGTAACGCTGATCCTTCCCTGGGAATCAACATTAACGTCAAGCGCCTCACCGATGATCGCACGCTTGATCCTTCTGACCTTGGGATCCATGGAATTGAGCTTTCCGAGCTGTTCCCTGATAGAAGCGAAATGCTCCTTGGAATAAACACAAAGATAACCGACATCAAGGCTGTTCGTTACGACCAGCTCTGATCCCAGCTCTTCTTTCTGCTTTGAGGGAATAAAGAATCTTCCCTTAGCATCGATCTTCTTTGTGTCCCTAGCCACCCCTAAGCTCTTTCCTTACTTATTGTGTGTCAGATTTCATCCACTTTCATCCACTTGCGTGGATTTTTACTCCACTTTCCGCCACACATTTGTATTTTATCTGTAACAATAAAGTTAATCAAGAGCTTTTTAGCTTTTTTCGCACTTTTTCTCGCCCATTCGACGGTTTTCTCAGATCCCCCGAAAAAAGCACAAAAAAACACCGTCTCCCCTTCCAACAGGAGACGGTGTTCCGCGAGGGCGCGCTTACGGTGTTGATCAGCCTATAATCTGATCCAGGGTGTCTTGAAGTGCATCCTCATCTATATCTATCCCACTTATGTCAACTTTTACCGAGCCGTCGTCATCAGTCTGAACATGAATACCGCTTTCGTCTATCTGTACGTTATTTCCGTCAGCTGATACCGTTATACCTGATCCGAGATCGCCAAAGCTTATATTCTTATCATCTATGACGATACCGCCGGTATGCTCACTTATATACTCAATACCGCTTTGTATCCTGGCCTTAAGATCACCGGAAGCGATCTCCTTCCTGACTCCGCCGATAAAGGTTATGCAGCAGAGAACAAAGCAGATGATGCCCAGGAAGAAGGATACAAGTCCTACGACGAGCATTGTCTTATCTGATTTCTTCATATGCTCTCCCTCCTTAGAATCCTTCGTTCCAGAGTTTCTTATTCCACTTGATGTAACTCTTGGTGCCTATGCTGAAATACTTGATGCCGAAATACAGAACAACCGCAACAAGTATGATGACAAAGAGCAGCGTAAGTGCAAGGAATATGCCGGGAAGGATAAAATTCCCCATACCGGAGATCACGGGAATAAGTGTCACAAGTCCTGCGATTATGCCGGCTTCGGCAAGTACCACACCGAAGATGACACAAAGGATCGTTAACCAAAGAGGTATGGCTATCAGGAGATTGAAGAATATAACAAACAAAGCCGCGCCTGTCGTGTCCTTCTTCTCCTCCTTCTTAGGCTCCGCTTTCTTGATAAGAGCGGGCGGGAGTGCCGTACCTTCAATATATGCTTTTGCAAGGGATTCGGGGGTACCGAGCTTTACTGCCAGCTCTTCTTCCGTCTTGCCGGCCTCAATGCCCTCATCGAAATACCCGCTTATCTCGCCAAGGATCTCCTTTACATCTTTATAAGACATGGATCCGAGGCTGCTTTCGAGTTCGCTCAGATATTCCTGCCTGTTCATACTGTTCCTCCTATGATGTCATCTACCGCTTCCGAAAAAACCTTCCACTCTTCCCTGTCCATATTCAGCCTGTTCTTGCCAATAGGAGTAAGGTGGTAATACTTTCGCGGCGGCCCGTTCTGTGATTCCTGAAGATAAGTCGTGACGCTGCCGTCTGTCGCAAGCTTCCTTAAGATCGGATATACAGTTCCGTCCGCGAGGTCTATCTTGCCTGACAGCGCATCCGCTACGTCATATCCGTAGCTGTCGCCTTTTTCCAGGATCGCCAGCACGCACATATCAAGCACGCCTTTCTTATACTGGCTGTTCATAGAATCCCTCCTTTCGGTATCTTGCTGTTATATTAGTGAATATAGCACACTACTATACATTGTTCAATACTGAATTAAAAACATTTCATGAACATGAAAGATCAGATCATTGTCTGTTTTCCATTGAGATATTGAGGATTATTCCGAACGAAACGTAATTTACCAGCATGGCGGTACCGCCGAGGCTCAGGAAAGGCAGCGGGATACCCGTTATCGGGAGAAGGCCTACGGACATTCCCATATTCTCTATAAAGTGGAAAGCAAATGAAGCGGCAAGACCGACTACGATAAACGAAAAGCCCTTTCGAGATGCATTATTTGCAACATACATACATCTGCAAAGGAAGAAAAATGCAAGGATCAGGACTGCCGTAGTACCTATGAATCCGAGATGCTCGGACACGGCCGAATAGATAAAGTCACTCTCTTTTACCGGAACCTTGATAAGGACACCGGTATTATTACCGGCAAGGCCTCCGGATGCGATGGCAGCCTTGGATTGAACGAGATTATACTCACCCGCGGGGTCCGAACCCTCGAATACAAGAGCAAGGATCCTCTTTCGCTGATATGCCTTAAGGTAGAATCTCCATACAAAAGGTACGACCACAACTATGACTGATGAGATCGCCAGGAAGAAATATCTGTACTTAACTCCCCATACGAACAGGATGCAGACAAAGCTGAATACTATTACCATAGCAGTACCGAAATCAGGTTGCGAAAGTATAAGAAGCATCGGGGGACCGTATGTCAGTGCAAGAAGCCCGAATCCCTTGATGACCGATATTTCCTTTGAAGAGATCCTTTCGAATATATCAGAAGCAGCCATGACGAGACCGATCTTGGCAACCTCAGACGGCTGGAACATTCCGAGCACGGGAAGATTAAGCCAGGAATCGGCGCCCCACTTCCATGTCAGATCAAAGTTATCTATGGGAACGAGTATCAGCAGGAACAGTGCTACACCGTATATGACCCAGCCAATCATCCTCATGAACTGCGTATCAAGTGCACATATTATAAGCGTTATGACGATACCCAATACCGCAGCTGCAACCTGTCGGTAGAAGTTGCCGGGATAGGCATCATAACCTACTGAAAGAACTTGATTCAGGACATACAGACCGATAATAGTCAGCAGGAATATAGGAACGACCAGAAAATAATCGATCGTTCTTATATAATCAGAGCCTCTGAGCTTTTCTATTCCGGATTTCTGCTGGCCCATCTGATAAAGGATCAGTCCTCAGTCTTTTCTTCTTCTGATTCAGAAGAAGTCTTATCGGATTCCTCGGCCGCCTCTTCATCTTCTGATACTTCGTCTTCCGAAGCTGCCTCAGATGCATCGGAAACATTCTTGCTTCCGACGATAGACGTAACTTCCGCCTTGGATGCGTTTCTGGCTATCTCCGCCGCAAAACACCTTTCGGGAAGACCTACTCTGAAATAATCCTTATAGTGAGCGATGATGATACAGATAAGTCCGACGAAAACGAGTATCAGAGAGAGAAGCTGTGACGTTCTTATATTTGTATTACCGATATAGAGAGAATCAGTACGAAGTCCCTCGATAAGGAATCTGACAACTCCGTATCCGATCATATAGACGCAGGTAGTCTCATATGCATGCTTACTCCTCTTACGCACCTGAAGAAGGATAAAGAAGAGAGCAAGATCCCAAATGGATTCATAAAGGAATGTGGGATGTACCGGCATCTTGCTGTTAAGAGTAGGGCAATATGTCTGAAGATAATTCTGGACCTTGATGCTCGTCATACCCCAGGGAAGATCTGTCGTTGTACCGAATGCCTCCTGGTTAAAGAAATTGCCCCATCTTCCGATAGCCTGTCCGAGGGGGATATAAGGAATGCAGTAATCGGCGCATGTGGAATAAGGTATCTTCTTTATCCTGAGCATTATGAATGCACCCAGAAAAGCTCCTGCGATACCGCCGTATACGGCAAGACCGCCGGATCTGGTATCCAGGATGCGGCTGAGATCCTTTGAATAGTAGTCCCATTCGCAGAATACATAGTAGAGCCTTGCTCCTAAAAATGCACTGGGAAGAGAAACAAGAAGGATATCGTAGATAAGATCCTGTGAAAACTTATTCTCCTTACAATGACGGAGTGCGATCGCCGCACAAAGTACCATACCGAGCGCGATGATCAACCCATACCAGTATATCTCCATACTTCCTATCTTAAATGCGACCGAACTGACCTTAAAAGTCCATCCGAGTCCCGGGAAGCTAACGTCAACACTATCCATATAACTACCTCTTAAGCTTTATACTTCCGACATGATACCACTTTTGTCATGATATGTCTTTGCTTTGATCTTATCGCCCGCTACAGCCGAAGCGAGCTCTTCCTTGCTCTCAAACTTCGTCTCGGGACGGAGAAATGAGAGCAGTTCCACCTTTATCCTGGCTCCGTAGATATCGTCATCGAAATCAAATATATATGTCTCGACGGTATCCGCATCCGAATCATCAAAAGTAGGACGTCTGCCGACATTGGTCACTCCGTTATATATATCATGTCCCAAAGTGACCCTGGAGGCATAGACACCCCGTCGAACTGTAACCTTCTCATCCGGGACTATCAGATTAGCCGTCGGAAAGCCCATCGTCCTGCCCAGCTGCTTGCCGTGAGTTACGATCCCCGAATAGGAAAAAGATCTTCCTCCCATAAGTCCCGTAACAAGCTCGACATCTCCGTTCGTCAGAGCCTCTCTTATCCATGACGATGATATCCGCCTGTCTGTCCCGGGATAGAGCTTTGCCTTAAATATCTTTACGGCAATATCATTGTCCTTGCCGAATTCCTTTAAGTCTTCAGCAGTACCTGCGGCCTCTCTGCCGTAGCGGAAGTCATCTCCTGCGAACAAAGCCTTGGCATTCAGCTTATTTCTCAGTATCTCCTCACAGAAAAGCCTGTGCGGCTTATCCTTGATCGAATCAAAATCAAGGACGAGCATCTCATCCACTCCGAATGAAGTCAGGATATCGAGGCGTTCCTCCAGAGTCGTAATATACTTTTTCTCACCCTTGATGCTTCCGCAGAAAGTCATCACGGTGGATAAAAGTCCGTTCTGCTTAGCTGCCTTTACCGTCTTTTGTATGATGGGAGCATGGCCGTCGTGGATGCCGTCAAAAAGGCCGAGGGCCACTGCCCTGCCGCATGCCTCAAAAGGTACGGTATCAAGATATACTTTAGTCGTCCTCTCAAGCATTCCCCTTAAGCATCCTTTCTATTCTCATAAGTCTCCTGCCGTTCTCCTCGGCAAGATAGATAACCGCAGTCAGATCACCTTTATGATATGCCGCATACCTGATGTCAAAGACGGCATCTCCCCGGGCGGGGATCTTCTTTCCTACAAGGACATCCGCATATTCCTTATCCGTCAGTTCATAAGACGGCATTCCGGCAAGTGCTTCATCGGCATTTCGGATAAAAGAATGATCACCTTCGGCTATCATCTTTGATATCTGCTCTTCCGTCACCGCATCCTCGATCCTGAAAGGACCGCTGGCGATACGCCTTAAGCTAACGGCATGAGCACCTAATCCGGTTATCCTGCCGGCATCATCACACAATGTCCTTATATATGTTCCCTTGGAACAATATACATCGAAAGTGACAAATATTCCGTCCTCATCTGCGGCAATCCCGATGATATCTATTGACCTGATCGATATCCTGTGAGGCTTAAGCTCGACTTCCTTGCCTTCTCTTGCAAGTTCATAAGCTTTCCTGCCGCCGATCTTCTTGGCGGAATACTTGGGAGGGATCTGCTCGGTAAGAGATTCAAGTGTCTTAAAAGCATCACGTATCTGCTTGAAATCATTATCCTTCATGATCTCGATCTCTTCAGCGGACGGAATATTGACGGAGGTTATCTCACCTTCGGTATCGAGTGTATCCGTCGCCTTGCCGAAGCAGGCAGTACATCTGTATGCTTTATCATAATCATCGGTATAGCGCATGACCTTAAGAGCTTTACCGACAAAGATCGGCAGAAGTCCGGTGGCAAACGGATCCAGCGTACCCGAATGGCCAACCTTCCTTGTGCCGAGCATTTTCTTTATAAAATTGTCCGAAGCCATGGACGTGATCCCCGGCTTCTTATCCAGTAGGATTATTCCGTCTGTCATAAGAGCTTGGAAGCCTCTGTGATGATCTCCTGCTTAAGAGCGTCGATCTCCTTGCCTTCCACGGTGAAGCCTGCTGCCCTCTTGTGGCCGCCTCCGCCGTATCTTGCAGCAAATTCGGAGCAGTCAAATTTCGTTCTGGATCTGAGATTAGCCCTGATCTTGCCTTCCTCTACTTCTCTTAATACGACTGCAAACTCCACTCCGTCGATATCTCGGAGTCTGGATACGACATCCGATACATCATCCTTTCCTGCACCGTGTTCTTCAAACATCTTAGCGGGAACGCAGGCGATAGCGAGCTTGCCGTCGGCATGTCTCTCGGATGCCAAACAGGCGGCACTTGAGATCATGAATTCCTG
>CACZPC010000211.1 GCA_902782985.1 Oscillospiraceae bacterium | reverse complement strand
TGCGGTAGCTCCTGCACTGAATATCAGCAAAGATATGGTAATGTTCTCGACACTGGTTTTCGGGGATATGAATAAACCTGACGCAGGTTATAAGCTTACATTGTTTGATAAAGATCTCAAGGTCAAAACATCTGATAATGAGAAGGTTGTTTGCATAGGAGATAAAGTAACAGTTCCATATGCCATATATGGAGGAAATGCTGTTCTTATCAACAGAGTATCCGTGCTCATTCTTGATAAAAAATATCAGGAGGATGCGGACATCCTGTACTACGGTGAATTGGACGGATATTTTGAGATTACAACGGCAACTGATTCATCCGATTATATGAATCACGGTACATTCACACTGCCTTCGGGTCTTGATCTGAACGGATGGGGAAAAGACTACTACGTTTATATACTTCCTGAAGAAGTTAACGGAACATACTATTCTGATTATGCAGGAACTCCCGTTATGGTGGATGCACCTGATTCATCCCAGATCAGTGGCTGGATCAAATCCGGATATGACTGGTATTACTATGTTGACGGCGCGAAAACCACAGGCTGGAAGAACATAGAAGGAAAGTGGTATCTCTTTGCAAGTAGTGGTGTCATGACCAGGAACTGGCAGTTCTACGACACTTCCTGGTATTACCTCGGAAATGACGGAGCAATGAGAACCAGATGGCAGAAGATAAACGGTGAGTGGTACTACTTAGGCGGTGACGGCGCAATGCGTACCGGCTGGCAGTATATAAACGGCGAATACTATTTCCTGAAGTATTCCAGTGGTGCCATGGCTGCGAATGAATACTGGGAAGGTTACTGGCTCAGCAGTAACGGTGTCTGGAGATATAAGTACAGGGCTACATGGAGAAAGGATTCGCATGGATGGTGGTATGGTGATGACTCCGGTTGGTATGCTAAAAACGAGACGCTGAAGATCAACGGAAAGAGTTATTCATTTGACAGTGAAGGATATTGGATCGAATAACTGATAGAGCGACACCATATTCTCATAATAACAGCAGAAGGGCTGCTTCACTTAATGTGGAGCAGCCCTGTCATATTGTCAGGCAACGGAGTGATTGACAAAGCGGTAATGTATAAGTACAATCTTGTCGTTACAATTTAAGATTCATTGCTTATCAAGAGAGGCTAGAGGGACCGGCCCGTTACAATAGCCCGGCAACCGCGGAGAGCAGCGGTGCCAATTCCGGCAGGGAAACCTGGAAGATGAGAGGCAGATAAAGTAATTTCGTCTTCCTTTCGAGGAAGACTTTTTTATTATAGGCCTTCAGTTTTTACGGTATTGAACGGAAAGGATCTATTATGAGAAACAGAAAAGGTAAGTGGCTCTTTACATCAGAGTCAGTAACGGAGGGACATCCCGATAAGGTTTGTGATCAGATCTCCGACAGCGTGCTTGATGCCATCCTTGAGCAGGATCCCGCGGCAAGAGTAGCTTGTGAGACATGTACGACTACGGGTATGGTACTTGTTATGGGTGAGATATCAACATCTGCTTATGTTGATATTCCATCTATCGTCAGAGACAGGATCAAGGAGATCGGCTATGACGGAAGTGATGCGGGATTTGATTACAAGACATGTGCCGTATTGACTTCCATCGATGAGCAGTCTGCGGATATCGCAATGGGTGTTGATGCTTCACTTGAGAGCCGTGGTGGTGATAAGGAGGATTTCGATACGGGTGCCGGAGATCAGGGCATGATGTTCGGTTATGCAAATAACGATACTCCCGAGCTTATGCCTCTGCCCATTTCTCTTGCACATAAGCTTTCTCTTAAGCTTACCGAGGTTCGTAAGAATGATCCCGACAGCTTCCTTCGCCCTGACGGTAAGAGCCAGGTAACTGTCGAGTATCTTGATGATAAAGCAGTAAGGATTGATACGGTCCTTATCTCCACTCAGCATAAGGATACCGTCAGTCACGATGAGCTCGAGAAATTCATTAAGGACAATGTCATACTTCCCGTGATCCCAGCGGATCTTATCGATGAGAAGACCAGGATCATCGTTAATCCCACCGGCCGTTTCGTTATCGGTGGTCCTCAGGGTGATTCAGGTCTTACAGGACGTAAGATCATCGTAGATACATATGGCGGATTCGGTCGTCACGGCGGCGGAGCTTTCTCCGGAAAGGATCCGACGAAGGTAGACAGATCTGCAGCTTATGCAGCCAGATATATTGCTAAGAATATCGTAGCCGCAGGTGCAGCCGAGGAGTG
>CACZPC010000210.1 GCA_902782985.1 Oscillospiraceae bacterium | reverse complement strand
GAGAACAGAGCAGGACTCGTATCTTCCGCCATCTATCCCGATGATCCTAACTGGAGCTTCGAGAAGGTACATGATTACTGCTATGAGCACGGATATACGATCTATCCCGGTAAGATCTCCACGACGAATACATTCAGGCTCTGTGCCTTAGGTGCCATTGACGCCGACGATATCAGGGGATTCTTCGAGGTCTTCCGTGAAGCTCTCGAAAAGACAGGCGTACAGATCCCCGTAAGATATAACTAAGACGAATAGGAGAATAGATATGAGTACTGTTTATACTTGCTTTTGTACAGATGTGATCCACGACGGACACCTTAATATCTTAAATGAAGCGAAGAAGCTCGGTTCGGTAACCATCGGCGCTTTGTCCGACAAGGCCCTGATCCGCTATAACAAGTTCCCGACTCTGTCACAGGATGAGAGGATAAAGCTCTATGAAGGCCTCGAAGGCGTAGAGAAGGTAGTGCTTCAGGACGATATGCTCTATGACGATGTTATCCCTTCCTTAAAGCCTGATTATGTGGTACACGGAGACAACTGGCTCAGCGGTCCCGAGGCTGCCATCAGAAGCCACGTGGAGGAGCTTGTCAGCGCATACGGCGGTAAGATCGTCGATATCCCTTATACGAATAATGAGAAGGTCAGGAAGATCGATATGCAGCTTCGCGAAAAGCTCGCTATGCCCGAGTACAGACGTAAGAGACTTCGCCAGCTCATCGAGATGGTCCCCGTCGTAAAGACAATGGAGGCTCACAGTGGTCTTACCGGTCTCATCGTAGAGAAGACTGTCGTAGAAAATAACGGTAAGCTCGATCAGTTCGATGCCATGTGGATCAGCTCTCTTTGTGATTCCACGGCCAAGGGTAAGCCCGATATCGAGCTCGTAGATATGACTTCGAGATTCAGGACTATCGAGGATATTACAGAGGTTACTACTAAGCCTATCATCTTCGACGGTGATACGGGCGGACTTACAGAGCATTTCGTATATACCGTAAGATCTCTTGAGAGACTCGGCGTATCAGCAGTGATCATTGAAGACAAGAAGGGCCTTAAGAAGAATTCCCTCTTCGGTACAGAGGTAGAGCAGACACAGGCTACCATAGAAGAGATGAGTGCCAAGATCGCAGCAGGTAAGAAGGCTCAGCTTACTGATGACTTCATGATCATAGCACGTATAGAGAGCCTTATCCTTGAAAAGGGGATGGAGGATGCACTCGAAAGAGCATTTGCTTTCGTAAAGGCTGGCGCCGACGGAATCATGATCCACTCCCGTAAGAAGGATCCCGCCGAGATATGCGAATTCTGCGATAAGTTCAGAGCACAGGATAAGAAGACTCCCATCGTAGTAGTTCCTTCGAGCTTCAATACGATCACTGAGGAGGAGCTTCATGAGCACGGCGTTAATATCGTTATCTACGCCAACCAGCTCACAAGATCCGCATTCCCCGCAATGCAGCAGACGGCTGAGGATATCCTCCGTTATCACAGAGCAAAGGAAGTTGATGACAGACTGATGTCCATCAAGCAGATAATCACATTGATCGACGAGATCTA
This sequence comes from Oscillospiraceae bacterium, assembly GCA_902782985.1. Classification (GTDB taxonomy): domain Bacteria; phylum Bacillota; class Clostridia; order Saccharofermentanales; family Saccharofermentanaceae; genus Saccharofermentans. The sequence continues at coordinate 2,156 of CACZPC010000210.1, read as the reverse complement.
AGACTGGAGATAAGTAAATGAAAGTAGAAAGCCTTGTTAAGATAATCGGATCCGACTTCTATACCGGTGTACCTGACTCACAGCTCAAGGCGCTGTGTAATTATCTTATGAATACATACGGTATCGATCCCAAGCACCATATCATCGCAGCAAATGAGGGCAACTGTGCCGCTCTTGCCGCCGGTTATCACCTCGCTACCGATAAGGTGCCTGTCGTATATATGCAGAACTCGGGTGAGGGTAATATCATCAATCCCGTAGCTTCTCTGCTTAACGATAAGGTATATGCGATCCCTGTTGTATTTATAGTCGGATGGAGAGGCGAGCCCGGTATCCACGACGAGCCTCAGCATATCTATCAGGGCGAGGTAACGGTAAAGCTACTGGAAGATATGGACATCGCTTCTTTTGTCATCGGCAAGGATACGACGGAGGATGAGCTCGAGTCCAAGATGGGTGAATTCCGCGAGATCTTAAAGACAGGTAAGGATGTCGCTTTCGTTATCCGTAAGGGCGCACTTGAGTACTCCGAGAAGGTCGTCTACAAGAACGACAATAAGATGGTAAGAGAAGATATCATCAAGCACATTGCCAAGGCTGCAGGTGAGGATCCTATTGTATCTACCACAGGTAAGGCGTCGCGTGAGCTTTTCGAGACGCGTACAGCTAACGGTCAGAGCCATAAGTATGATTTCCTTACTGTAGGATCCATGGGTCACAGCTCTTCCATCGCGCTCGGCGTTGCACTTAATAAGCCCGGGCAGAGGATCTGGTGTATCGACGGTGACGGTGCGGTCCTTATGCATATGGGTTCAATGGCACTCCTGGGATATAATAAGCCTTCTAATCTTGTGCATGTAGTTATAAATAACGGCGCTCATGAGACTGTAGGCGGCATGCCGACGGTTGCATCCGAGATTGACCTTGTGGCTATTGCCAAAGCTTGCGGTTATCCTTATGCAGTATCTGTAGATTCCTTCGAGGATCTCGATAAGGAGCTCGAGGCTGCAAAGAGCAGGGATCAGCTCTCGCTTGTCGAAGTCAAGTGTTCTATCGGTGCAAGAGATGATCTCGGCAGGCCTACGACGACTGCACTTGAAAATAAGCAGAACTTCATGGATTACCTGAAGACGCTTTGATCTGAAGATCTTCGGCGGCTCGCTCGATGTGGGCCGCTTTATACATGAAAGAGGAAATATGAGAGTAGTAATAGCAACAGGAAATAACGATAAAGTCAGGGAGATCAACGAGATACTCGAGGGTACGGGCTTCGAGGCAGTGTCCATGAAGTCATTGGGTCTTGATCCCGATATAGTCGAGGACGCCGATTCGTTCAGAGGAAATGCCCTCAAGAAGGCCGAAGCTGTACATGCGCTGTGTAAGGAATATGTTATCGCGGATGATTCCGGTCTTTGTATAGATGCGTTGGACGGTGCTCCCGGGATCTATTCATCACGCTTCTGCGGTGAGGATTCCACATACGAAGAGAAGTTTAAGAAGATCTTCGAAATGCTCAAGGATGTTCCTGAAGAGAAGAGGACGGCTCACTTTACATGTGCAATAGCCGTTGTTAGACCCGACGGCAGCAGCTTTACGGTGGAGGAATATTTCGAGGGCGTGCTCCACGAAGAACCCAAGGGCGAGAACGGATTCGGTTATGATCCGATATTCTATGTCCCCGAGTACGGTATGACAAGCGCCGAGATGGATCCTGCCATGAAGCACAGCATGAGCCACAGAGGCAAGGCTCTAAGAGCAATGGTAGAGAAGCTTACAAAAGAAGCGTAAGTGCTTTTTCCATTTACGTTTAAATTAGCCCCAGAGGTTGATATTAGCGGGCATAAGTGATAATATCGTTTCCTACACGTACAATTGTCCACGTACCGCGGACTGTGAGGCGTGCGGGACAGACTTATAAAAGAGGAGGGAAGAATATGCCGGATGATTCAACAGAGTATTATCTTGTAGACAAGAAGGTCCTTCCCGAAGTCTTTATCAAGGTAATGGAAGTAAAGCAGAGACTTAATACCGGCGATTCGGTATCGGTCAATGAAGCCGTAAGAAAGACCGGCCTTTCGAGAAGCGCTTACTATAAGTATAAGGATTCCGTTCTGCCTTTCTTCGAAGCTACTAACGGCAAGAAGGTGACGCTTCTT
>CACZPC010000209.1 GCA_902782985.1 Oscillospiraceae bacterium | reverse complement strand
TTGGGATGCTGATTGACCTCAACCATCTTGGGGGTAAGGATACAGGAAGCACAGTCGAGTGTAGGGAAAGTCTTATCGAACTGACTCATCCTTCCTCCGATACTGGGCTCTCTCTCGACGATATCCACCTCATAACCGGCATCAGCGATATCAAGCGCGGTCTGGATACCTGCGATACCGCCTCCGATAACGAGCGCTCTCTTTGTAACAGGGCTCTCGCCTTCCTGAAGAGGAGTATTGAGGTTTACCTTGGCGATAGCTGCTCTTGCAAGGATAACAGCCTTCTCCGTAGCCTCATCTCTGTCCTTATGGATCCAGGAGCACTGCTCACGGATATTGGCGATCTCTACCATATAAGGGTTAAGACCTGCCTTCTCGGCACATGCTCTGAATGTCTTCTCGTGCATACGAGGTGAGCAGGAGCAGATAACAAGACCGGTAAGATCGTGTTCCTTGATCGCCTCGACGATCTTCTCCTGACCTGCTTCCGAACACATATACATGTAGTCATCGGCAAAGACTACACCCGGCTCGAATCTTACGAGCTCAACTACTTTCTTAACGTCTACCGTAGCGGCGATATTGGTACCGCAGTGACAGACAAATACACCAATTCTCTGCATTTAATTACCTCCTGTACCTGCGGTATGCGCTTACAAGGAGCTGCTGAGGAACATCATCATCAAGAAGCTCGGGGATGTCCTCTGCCTGGAGGTAATCTCCGCCTCTCTCCCTCTCAACAAGCTGTCTTGCGGCATCGATGAGCTTACCGGGCTGCACATTCCTGGGACATCTCTCGATACAGGCAAAACATGTAAGACACTTCCAAAGTGACTTCGAATTAACAAGCGATTCGATATCGCCGTTAATGATATAAGATGCGAACTGGTGAGGCTTAACGTCCATTTCGTTGAATGCGGGGCATGAGCCGGAGCACTTTCCGCACTTCATGCACTTATACGGATCGCATCCGCTGATCTCTCTTATCAGCTCGACGTTCTTCTCGATTTCCTGCTTAGTCATGAGTTACCCTCCTTTACTCCGAGAGCCTCCGCAAGGAGCTCCGTAAAATAATAAACGGGGATCTTGCTGTCTGCTTCAGACTTATTAAGGTTATACATGCAAAGAGGACAAGCCGTAATGAGCATATCCGCACCGAATCCCGAGGATGAATCAAAGATAAGCTTCGTTCTCTCCTGAGAAACTCCGCCCTCCTTCAGAGAAGCATAAGCTCCGCAGCACTCATTCCTGTAAGAATAGATGACCGGCTCGGCACCGAGTGCTCTGATGAAATCCTCCATGATCTTGGGATCTTCGGGATCGTCAAACTCCAGGATCTTGCCGGGACGGAGAACGAGGCAGCCGTAATAAGCGCCGATCTTCTTGCCCGTAAGAGGATTAACGACCTTCTTGGCGATCTCATCGAATCCGATCCTGTCGCGAAGGACTTCGAGAAAATGTACGACTGTGGTCTCGCCCTTATAAGGCTCATCGAGCCCCATATAGTTGTTTGCCCTGTCAGAGATATCAGCGACATTCTTCATGTCGTCATTTACGCGCTTAAGCACGTGATGGCATGCGGAACAGAGGGTAATAAGGTCCTGTCCCTGCTCCTTGGCGTAGTTAAGAGCTCTTACGGAGGAAAGCTTAGTAGCGATCTCGTCGGAACCCAAAGGATAAACTCCGCCGCAGCACTGCCATTCAGGGATCTCTTCCAGTTCAAACCCGAGAGCGACCGCGGCACGTCTTGCATACACGTCAAGATCCTGTGCCTTATTCTTCAGGGTACATCCGGGGTAATAACTGTATTTCATGAATAGCCTCCCATTATGATGTTCATCTGCGAGGCTTATGCACAAATGCGCCACCTGACCGTAACGCATCCCGCCGACATCCGGATGCGAAGCCGGATGAAGACGCAATTTCTCAACATAAGCCAATTTCTAATGTACCACAGAACAACGACCAAATGTGTTAAAAAAAACTGAGCCGCAGGGTCAACTGCGGCTCAATGCCAGGTATTTTAATTAATATAGGATCATGCGGTCGAAAATGATTTTCAGATTATCTGTAGGAACCGTTTTTACGCTTCTTCTCGGACTTCTCGATATAGAGCTTTTCGTCTGCCTGATCAAGCAGTGCATATATGTCGACAGACTCTGAGCATTCAAAGTCGCATATACCGAGGCTCATCTCGATCGGATAAGGCTTGCCAGCCGCCTCATTATGCTTGCGCATGACTTCGACTACCCTCTCCCTGATCTTCTGTTCGTGATCCTCAAGATCTCCGACCAGAGCGAAAGCAACAAACTCGTCACCGCCTATCCTGCCTATGATGTCGGTATTCCTGAAAGCCTCCTGCAGTATCATCGCAGTCTCTCTGAGAGCAAAGTCACCGTCATCATGCCCGAACTTGTCATTGATCATCTTGAGATTATCCATATCGGCATAGCAGATGATGGCTCTCTTTCCGTGATTGAATCTGTCCTCGATCGCTTCCTTGGAAGCCTCAAGGAATCCTCGTCTGTTATAGATGCCCGTAAGCTCATCCTGCTTGGCTTCTCTGGTAAGGAGCGAATTATCGCGCATAAACTTCTCGAGGGAGTTCTGAAGTTCCTTCTTTACCTTGTTCTGCTCCTCGATCATAAGGAGCGATTTGAGCGATACAGACAGCTGATAAGCCACCATCGATGTGCTCGAAAGATCAGAAGAATCCACGTCGTTTACGACAAAACCGTATAATTCCTCGCCGACAAACAGAGGAAGAACGGTCATTGTCCGCCTTTTATCCCCCGTTATGAACTCATTGGTAAATATCTGCTCCGTCCTTAAAAGCTGCTGCTGATCGCGGGGTGTGTGGACACCGCTGCCGTCGGCATAGGCTTTAAGGAGCACCGACTTGGGACATCTCCACGTTTCCCCGGCGGTATTACGCGAATTGCCCTGGAACATGTAAAGATACGTGCGGTCGAGGCCGACTTCATCTAGTCCGTCGATCAGATGGCCGTATGGAACATCTCCCTCATTGGACATTATAAAAATATCTCCGGTCTGCTTATTTACGAGTCTTGATATCTTATCTCTCCTGCTGACATATCCGCCCATCATGCTCAATCCCTTGAGAGACAGGCTCATATAGTACTCAGAGAACATATCATTAAGCTTCATGGCGCTGTCCGGAAGCACTGCATCACCCTCGGATCTTAAAGCCTGAAGGACATTAAACAGCCTTTCGACTCCTACATGGCGCAGTATATCCGAATCGACGATCTTTTCGAAAGATCTGTCAACGTCCGCTTCGCTCGAGGACGCGGCGAGATACTTACCGAATGTCCCGCAGAAATCCTCTATGACCGCTTCGGGAGCAGAAGTCTCTTCATCCCCGACATATACTCCGAAGAGATACCTCTTTATCGAATCCGTACATTGTCCGATATCTCCGGTAAGACAGGAAGTCTTAAGCCTTGTGCGCATATCCGCCTGGTCCGCATTGTCACATCCGCAGGAAT
>CACZPC010000208.1 GCA_902782985.1 Oscillospiraceae bacterium | reverse complement strand
TATAAGAAGATGTCTCTTGAGGAGAATCCCTGCTATCAGTATGCAGCAGTTCGTAACTGCCTCTTAAGATCCGGTTATTCCACAGAGGTAATGGTAAACTACGAGCCTTCATTCCACTATATGACAGAGTGGTGGAAGCAGCTTTACGGTGAGTCCGAGGGTAAGGATCTTCGCGGTATCTTCCCTGCAGGTGTGGATAATACAACGGACCTTCACTCCATGGGTCAGTTCATTCAGGACGGCGCAAGGATCATGTTTGAGACAGTCGTTAATATCGATGCTCCCAGAAGATCTTTCGAGATCCCCAATGATCCCGCTAATCTTGACGGACTTAATTTCTTATCCGGTATGGATATGAATGAAGTAAATAAGAAGGCTATGCAGGGTACGGTACTTGCTCATGTAGACGGTAAGGTTCCCAATATGGCTGTTCATATGGCTGAGCAGAATGCATATAACCTCGGTGAGCTCATCTACTTCTTCGAGAAGGCATGCGGTATCTCCGGTTATCTCCTTGCAGTAAATCCCTTCAACCAGCCCGGTGTTGAGGCTTATAAGAAGAATATGTTTGCTCTCCTCGGTAAGCCCGGCTACGAGGATCAGAAGGCTGCTCTTGAAGCAAGACTTAAGTGATCCGATAATCAGTATCTGTTTATTCATGATCAAGGCGCACTGTCCGGAAACGGGCGGTGCGTTTTTGTTTAAGTACCGTTAAGCTGATATAATCACGGAGACGGATAGAGATAACAAGGAGGAGAGAGGATGAAGAAGAGGATCCTGTCGGTCGCGACCGCGATCATGATGCTGGCGGTATCGGCCTGTAATGCTACGCTCCCTGATGCATCGACAGGTGATGATACTGACGATTCTTCCGAGGTGACAGAGACTACGGAAGAGACCGCTTCCGAGACTACGGAAGAGACGACAGCGGAAACAACACAGACAACAACTGAAACGACAGAAGAGACTACTGTAACTGAGACTACGACACAGCAGACTTCATCGAGTACGACTTCGGCATCGGATCCCAACGGATTATCTTTCGGGTATGAAACATCTGAACCGATCATCACTTTGAATTCTGCCGGCCTGCTTCAGTTTGATGCATATCGCGACGGGCTTACCATGTCCTGTCAGATGTATCTGCCTGCCGGAGAAGGACCTTTTCCGACAGTAATATTAGGGACGGGGATACGTGAATCATGTGATGAGTATATAGAGCTTGCTCAGAATTTTAAGGATAACGGTATCGCCTGTGTGCTCTTCGATTTCTGCGGAGGTCCTGATGAGAGCAGGTTTCAATCACATAGTGAAGGCGAAATGCTCGATATGACCTTATCTTCGGAGGTAAAGGATATGAATGCCGTACTCGATGCGGTGCTTACCCTTGATCAGACTGATAAGGATAATGTTTTTCTTTTCGGTCACAGCTTCGGAGGGGAAGTGGCGACAGTGGTCGCATCTCAGAGGGAAGATGATATCAATTCGCTTATCCTCATGGAGCCTGCTTACCAGATGGCCGATATCATATCACTGGTCCTGATACCCGGAATACAGATACCCGATTATGTTACGACACCGTTTTATCTCGGTCATGATTTCCTTGAGGAGATGATCGGTTTTGATATCTATTCATATATGAGCGGATATGACGACAATGTCATTTTATTTCAGGGAGATACCGGAGATTCACTGGGATTGCTGTTCCCTCAGTACTACGAGTGGGCAGGCGATACGTTCCCGTCAATGAGGCTTGAGGTCATACAGGGTGGTGATCATGTATTCAGCGGAGACGCGGGACGCGTAATGTTCGATCTTTGTATGGAGTTTATAAACGAAAATAAGATCTGATGCTTTCGGGCATCAGATCTTTTGTATCCGTAGGATATTATTATTCTTGTACGTGTTATCTGTCAGGCGGTAGAAGCTGATGTATTACTGTCCATAACGGCATCGATCGCAAGGACTGTTGCTATGATATCTACTTCCGATGACGGATCCATATATTCGACTTCGAAGCTGTCACCCCAGCTCATCCATGCCTTATGGATCTTACCGATGATGTGGCTGTTGCGGTCGACTATCTTGTAATCATGAGAGAAAACATCGCCTTTTACGGTCCATCCCTTACCCTCGATGTAATATTCGGGAGTGAGGAGCCTTATGATCTTCTGGATCTTGGCAGTCTGCACGCCGTCCTTCATGATATAGAAAGCATGTGTCAAAGTCATGAGCTTCTTAACGACTGATGCTACTTCTTCATTCTGTTCATTATAGATATGAAGCGTCTTGGGAATGGTCAGTACCTCGCCCTCGACATGATATCTCGCCGTTCCTTCTTCATCGACGATGTCGAATTTGGCACCCCAGGTGAATATCTTCTGCTGAATATATAATTTCATTCTCTGTTCTCCCCATTCATCTACCCACAAACGAAATATACCATAAAAATATTATGATTTTTATGGTCGTTCATAGAATGTTAACAAATCCAAGGGCTTTTGATCGTCAGAACCATTGTGGTACATTACTTGTATGGAAAATCTAAATATAAAAAAGCTTCTTAAGGAAGCCTGGAAAAGCTTTAAGACCAAATACTTTACCAACGTCATTGTCGTATTTATGGTCGGTGTTATCGTCGGAGGTTATTCTCTGACGACCGGAGAAGCGACTATCGGTACCAGCAATACCATGCAGGAGGTGCAGGCTCAGGCTCTGCTCGACCGTGCTACCGGTAAATCAAACGCGGAAGTTATAGAGGATTTTGTCGACGGTCAGGAACTGATAAAGATCGATACGGATCCGGATTCTACAGCCACACGATATACCAAGGGTGTATTGTCCGTATTCGTTAATCAGATGTCTTCCTCGGGGTCCTTCGGATTCGGTATCTTAAACGGCGTAAATACACTCCTGTTTAAGGGGAGCATATCAAGGTCTATCGTTATATTCGTATTTGCGATCCTCCTCTTTCTGCTGAATATATTTGTTAAGAATATCATCACTGTCGGTAAGTGCCGTTATTTCCTCGAGCACAGAAGATTTACCGAGACAAAGGCTGACCGGCTGCTTTTCGTATATAAGCACGGTAAGACGCTCAACGTAGCTAAGGTAATGCTGATCAAATACATATTTCAGTTTCTGTGGAATTTTACGATCATCGGAGGCATCATAAAGTCATATGAGTATTCTATGATCCCTTACATCCTGGCAGAGAATCCGGATGTCGAGTGGAAGGATGCATTCAGGATGAGCAAGGAGCTGACGACAGGTGATAAGAGAAATCTCCTATTGCTGGATGTGATATATGGTGCGGGATATCTCCTTTCGGGATTTACTTATAATTTCCTCGCCGTATTCATTCTCAATCCTCTCCGCGAATGTGCGTATGCGGAGGCATATATGGATCTTCGTGACATCAAGGCGGAAGCAGACGACAAATATGTGCTTCTTAATGACAGGATGCTCAATGTCTTTAATGTATCTGTCGGTGTCTATCCGGAGGACGCATATCAGATCAAAGCACTCGATAAGCGTCAATGGATCAAGATCGATTATGATCGAAAGTATTCTTTCTCGACGATAGTACTGTTCTTTTTCTCATTCGCATTTGTAGGCTGGGTATGGGAAGTCTTCTATACGCTTCTGAATGAAGGTGTGCTTGCCAACAGAGGAACCATGTTCGGCCCCTGGCTTCCGATCTACGGTGTAGGCGGACTTCTTATAATCGTAGGCCTGAGGCCCCTTCGTCATCGTCCGGGACTGCTGTTTATCGGAGCTTTTGCAGCCTGCGGTGCGCTGGAATACTTTGCTGCATGGGCTCTCGAAATGCTCTTCCACACCAAGTGGTGGGATTATACGGGATATTTCCTGAATATTCACGGAAGGATCTGCCTCGAGGGACTCTTCGTATTCGGTCTGGCGGGAGTAGCATTTACATATCTGTTTGCCCCCATGCTTGATAATCTTTATAAGAAGATCCCCAAGGACAAGATAAAACCGGTATGTATAGTACTACTTGTGCTCTTTGCGATAGATCTGGGATTCTCCGCATTCCATCCTAATGCGGGTGCAGGTGTCACTTACGGAGACAAGGAAGAACAGGTTATAGAAGAAGCTCAGCCGTAATCTGAAAAATTTTTCTTTGATGATGCAACCGGGAACAAAATCCTGCGTCTTATATAGCGTAGAGGGACATAACAAAAAGGTTTATGACCGCTATTGGATAAGATGTGGGGAGGGAAACGCCGCTTCGTAACTGAAGCGGCGTTTTTATTGATAACAGATCCCCCGTCGCCTTATGGCCTTGTCCGTGACCATGAGCTTATCTGCAAGTTCCTTCCGGGTCATCCCCGGAGTCTTGTGCTCCTGAGCTATAAAAGCACCGAATCCCTTAGTGTCCATCTGACGTTCTCCTTGTTGTTGTCTGTTGTTCTCAGTATGCAAATCTCACCTCATATTACAATCTATGATTCATGGAGTCCAATGTTTTCAGGGGTTTTAAGGAATTTGAGAGATTAATGCTTATTGGTAATTAAGCTGAAATTAAGGTTCACACAACGAATGCTTAAAGCTATAAGAGAGCCTTTCGATTATAGTTAAGTCACAAACGTAAGGG
>CACZPC010000207.1 GCA_902782985.1 Oscillospiraceae bacterium | reverse complement strand
TTTCTAATAGAAGTGTATGGGGAAGAATATAACAGGTATGCCAATATAGTTGTTTATCCGTTGAACGATGAAGAGTATGCCATAGAGATAGAAATGAATTTTCCTTTTACGGATTATCCGGACAGCATAGTTGATGATCACTGGTGGGATGACTCTATTTGGTCAAAAATTGGGATAGTGTAAAAGTTTTTAAGTCATAGCTATATTGGGATGTTTGGATGACGACAGTTTTGACGACAAGTAGCTTCAGAAAGAATGGAATAAATGGACTGACCCGTTCAAAAATGCCTCGATTTATAGAGAGATATTTTATATCGAAGATATAGACTCGAGAACATTATAGTTTGAGCTGCTTATGTTTGACTCCGACTGCTTACGACTATATGATTTAATCGTAAGCTAAGTCGTCTTTTGAATCATTCCTGTGAACATGTTTTACGGATCTTAAATCAGAACCGGATATACATGACCATAACGATCAGGTGTTCTTCATCCCCACACAATAGACTGTTTTTTCAGATCTGTATCTCATCATTTTCTGTTCTTCACAGAAGAAAATATTGAATTCCGAGAATACTCTTCGTATATCTTCTTCATCAAAGAATCTTTTGAACATACCATCTTTTGTTCTATAGAAGTGGTGCTCTATTTCTTCTCCTTCGCCTGCTCCATGATTTACATCATTTATCGTGTTAACTCTGATCAGAAGATAACCTTCAGATCTAAGGATTCTTTTTATTTCCGACAGAACACTTTTTGTATCTTCATCTGAAAAATAATGAAGTGACAGATCTGCAATTACAATACTGAACATGTTATCCGGATAATCTATTCCATCGAGCATATTCATTGTTCTTGTTTCAATAACTTCAGGAAAGTTTCTCTTTATGTTTATGATAGCGTTTTCTGATTGATCTACAGCAAAGACATTTTTGTTTTTCTTTATCAGATAGAGAGTATCATTACCACTTCCGCATCCGAGATCAAGAATAGGAGCAGCAGCACTATCAATGATGCTGCTGAATTCATCAAGCCAGTTATCAACCTTGATAGTTTCTCTATCGTAGTTGGTATGAATATTATTCCAGAAGTTAACTGAATTAACGGCTTCGATGTTCATTGAATCAGTCCTTTTTCTTTTTATTATATCAAGGATAGAAGTATAATTAACACAGATGATAGTTCTTATAGGAGTTCTTGATGCAGTTACCTTATTCTGATGAATTGAATATCGGATACCTGAGCAGGTTGTTTGATAACACTACCAACTGCTATAAGTTCTTTTGGTTCCAGGCAATTCTCAAAAGTGTTAATGAAAACACTACAAGATTCAGCTTTGATTCACTCATTAACGAGATGATCGTCGATGCCTGGTATATGGTTACCGAATATCATCTTAGATTAGGTCCTCTTGGCATCACAGACAACTTAGAAGAAGTTGTTAAGTATATTTACGCTAATTACAATATAAGCTCATCAGAGAAGCGCGAAAGGCTATTGGAATTTCTCAATACAACTGACGATAAAAAGATCAGAAAGTATAAGAGTGATCTGACTCTGAATGTTCCTTACCGCCTTCAGGTTCCTTTCTACGATAACATCATTATCGAGAGAGATATGTGGTATGGTTCAAAAGATACACTGACAAGAGAGATCAACCGTCAACGAAGACTCATGTATTACTTCATAGCTGTTGCGGGCTTAGGAACAGAGATCGAAGTGGATACTGACTGGGCCGAGTATCTTATTAAGCACAGAGAGATCCTGAAATGCTGGACACAATTAAAACTGATTCAGTATTTGCAGAACAAGAATCCAAGTGTTCCGGGCATATCAGATAAGATAGAACCGCCTGTGTCACGTGATATTGAACGTGTAAGAAAGTACTGGAAGCTGATAGTAAGCATTGATCCTTCTATAAGAGATATCTACGGCGACCTGGATCTGTCAACAGAAATCATATCTGTAGATCATTTCATTCCATGGCAATATGTAGCACATGATGAACTCTGGAACCTACATCCGACAACAAAATCTATTAACAGCAGCAAGAATAATTCTCTTCCTGAGTGGAGCACTTACTTTGATCCACTCGGAAATATCGAATACAGAGCATATGAACTTAAGGTATCTAATGAGGCTGTGATGCGTGAGTTCAATAAGATAGCACCTTATCATTTAAACAACGCAGAGATAAGATCACAGCTATATGCAGACGGATTAGATATGCCTGAGTTTAAGAAGAGACTCAGCAATATTATTAAGCCGGTTTATGATTCTGCAAAGCTTCAAGGCTTTAAGGAATGGCATTACTGAAACCGCGATGTCATTCTTATAGCCGGCAGCTCAGGCGATCACCATCTGCCTGTATGCCATATAAGGCGAATTATGCTGTGTTTTTGTATTTAAGAAATATAACATCCTGCTCTTACGATTATTTGACAACTATGACCTGTCATTATGTAACTATTACTGGTATTGTTATAGATAACAATGCAGAAGAACAAGATAGCGTATACTTGAGGATTCAAAGTTGGGGTGGAAAGTATTATCTGAATCGGACTACGGTGAAAAGTGTTGTACCTTATCCCGGTATTATTCTTGTGTAGGAGGAGATGTATATGAAAAGAAAATGGATAGTTCCGTTGATGATAACGCTGATCCTTTTGATGCTTGGTATTGTATTATGCGGAAATCGGATCATCTTTAATCAGATGATCTTCCTGCCGTTTAATGTGGTTGAGAATGGTAAAGTTTATCATCCGGGCCTGTTCAATGATCCGGTGATAACTGATGTCAGAAGCATACAATCAGTCGGAAGTGTTCCTAACGATGAATCGAACTATCCGGAGGATATGAGGACAGGCATTACTTCACTTCCTGCTACGTGGGATCCTCCTGTCGTAACAAGAAATCTTTCCGTTTCGTGTAATTTAAACGAAGAAGATTTCGATGAAGCTGAAGACTTAAAACTATATCTCTTTAAGAATGAAATAATCAATCTGTTGAATATAAAAGATGCAATATTAGAGATAAAAGCTGAGGTACATCCGGAGTATGACTTTGTGGAATTTTATTCTCTGTTTCCCGAAGATATGGAGGCCGGGTCGTACATATTTGTGATAACTGATGGCGTGAAGATCGATTCGGTATTTGAGTACGAGATAGTCGGATCTGACGAGAAGTCTCATTTAGATCAGATGTATGTAGCTAAGCCTGTCATCTATCTCTATCCGGAAGAAACTACGGATTGTTATGTATCACTTGATTTTGAAGGAACCATAACATGTACATATCCGTATTATGACGAAGAATACGGCTGGCATATAACAGCCGCTCCTGACGGAACATTAACGGATACCGTGACGGGAAGGCAATACGATTATCTCTTTTGGGAAGGTGAAAGTGTCGAGCTTAACGGATTTGATAATGCGATCTGTGTCCGCGGGTGCGATACTGCACGGTTCCTTGAAGGATACCTTGAAGCATGCGGTCTTACTTACAGCGAGATAGACGATTTTATCTCATACTGGTTGCCTCAAATGGAGTCTAATGAATATAATCTCATCTCGTTCCCTGCACGAGAATATGAAGAGATGGCATCACTTAATGTCAGTCCCGAACCTGATACTGTGATCCGTGTGTATATGGTATTTACGCCTCTGGATGAAGAGGTTGAGATACCCGAAGAACAGCAGCTTGAATGGCCTGTAAGGACAGACAGGATCGGTTTTACTGTAGTAGAGTGGGGCGGATCGATGATCTGAGAGAAGTGCCGGAAACTGTCGGATAAATTAAGTATGGACGATCAGCTTTTACGTTATGAACTTACACCATCGCAAAAGGGAATGGCGGACCTTCACGATTTCTATGAAGGTACGAGTGTAGCTACGCTCTGCGGAGCTGTTATCTACGATGAGAAGATGGACCGTGATCTTATCGATGAAGCGATCAGGACGGTCATCGCAAGGCATGAAGCCATAAGACTCCGGATCGCGAAGAAGGACAGGTCATATATCCAGTACATAAGTGAGGAGATCGATCTGACATTACCGCATATGCATTTCGAGACCGTCGATGAAGTTTGCGCATTCGGCACGGAGGACGGCCGTACCGTATTCGAGCCCGACGGGTCCAAGATGTATCGCTTTACCGTCCTGGATCTTCCGGATCGTACCGGCATCATGATCACCATGAGTCACATGATAATAGATTCCTGGGGCTACAGCCTGCTGGTAAAAGAATTCTATCACGCTTATAAGGCTCTCAGCGGCGGAGGAGAGGCTCTTCCCGAAGCGAGGCGGTATACGGACTATATCAGGCGCGTAGAAGGCTATATGGGGTCTTCTGCGAGGCAGGAGGACATCAGGTTCTGGACGGAGAGCTATGGGAACGGTCTGTCGAAGGGTTCGATCGGCCGTGATACCGGCGAAGATCGCTCTGTAAGTTCTTCGAGATATGTTACCGATATCTCATATGAAGTCTCGGCGAAGATGAAAGTATTTACAGAGCAGTACAGGTCTTCGGCTCCGGTCATGTTCGAAGCGGCTGTGCTTATATATCTGGCGCGTATCTCCCGCGTGGATCATAATGTCACGATCGGTACGCCGGTCCTCGGCAGGAGCGGAATATCCGAGAAGGAGACAGTGGGTATGTTCATGTCTACCATACCTTTGTCTGTAGATGTAGGACCTGACGATACGGCCCTGTCCCTGATCGAAAGGATATCGCGCGCGCACAGGAGCATATTCCGTCATGCAAGGCTGTCACACGAAGAGATTGCAAAGAGTATCAGGAGCAGCTGCGGGCACGGCGGATGGCTGTATGACATACTCGTTAATTATCAGAATTCCACCATCGATGTTCCGGGTGAGACCATATGGTTCTCGACCGGGTGTACAGAAGTCCCGCTTGCTATCCATATAGACGATCGTGACGGCAACGGTTGCTATAGGATAAATGCCGACCATCAGCTTGCAAGCTTCCCGGACGAAGGAGAGATCGCACTTATCATCAGGAGGATCGAGTACATTATCAGTCAGATGGCGGATGATCCCAATATGAAGGTTAAGGATATATCCCTTATTCCGCCGGCGGAAGAGAGATTCCTCGTGGAAGAATATAACGACACGACTGTACCATATCGTAAGGAGCTGTGCATACATGAGATCTTCTCGGATCACGCCGCGGGGAATGCCGACAGCACTGCGGTCGTATTTCGAGATCGTGAATATACATACGGCGATCTGGACAGGATGTCGGATGCCCTTGCTGCAGAACTGATAACGCGCGGTATAGGCAAGGGAGATATAGTTCCGATAATATCCGGAAGAAGTCATTATATACCGGTCGCAATGCTGGCCGTCCTAAAGAGCGGTGCTGCATATATGCCGGTATCGCCTGATTATCCGAAGTCGAGGATAGAGCTCATGTGCAGGACCACGGGGGCACGTCATGCGCTGGTGTACGGTGCAGATACGGACCTTGTCGAATATACCGATCTTGAGACCTTTGACTATACAGATCGGGACTATGTCCGCCCGAATGCATCGCCTGATGATCTTTGTTATGTGATTTTTACGTCAGGTTCCACCGGAGATCCCAAGGCCACCGCAGTAACTCACAAGAATGTCGTGAATTACTGCTCTTGTAACAATGTTAATGTGTGCGGAAAGATCATTTCGGAGGAAGATAAGAGCATTTTATCCGTCACGAATATCGTTTTCGATATCTTCGTGACCGAGAGTCTGCTGGCACTTACAAACGGTATACGAATGATCCTTGCAGATGACGATGAAGTGATGTCCGGCGGCAGACTTGCCCGTCTGATGTCGGATGCGGACATCATACAGACTACACCTACCAAGATGAGAAGCTATCTTACCGATAAGGACTTCAGATCGGGAATCAGCTCGATAAAAAAGATAATGCTCGGAGGCGAGGAGCTTACGCCTGCGCTCTTGTCTGACCTTCGTTCTTATACCGATGCGAAGATCTTTAATGTATACGGTCCCGCGGAGACTACTGTGTGGTCATCTGTCACTTATATAGAGAATAATGACATCACGATAGGCCGCCCGATCGCCAATACTCAGATCTATATCCTGGACGAGGCTCAGTCTTTGTGTCCTGTGGGAGTTACGGGTGAGATAACGATCTCGGGTGACGGTGTAGGCAGGGGATATATAAATAACGAGGAGCTGACGTCCGTGAGATTCATTCCCGATCCCTTCAGACCCGGAAATACCATGTATCGAACGGGTGATATGGGACGGATGCGCCCTGACGGGAATATCGAATTCTGCGGCAGGCGCGATAACCAGATAAAGCTCCGCGGACTTCGTATCGAGTTAGGCGAGATAGAGTGTGCCATGGCGAGGATCTCCGGTGTCGATCTGTCTGCAGTCGCATGTCGTAAGGACCTAAAGGGCGAAGCATATCTGGCAGCTTTCTATACGTCGGAACAGGATGTCGGCGAGCAGGTCATCAGGGAAAGTCTTCTTCGTGATCTCCCGTCATATATGGTTCCCAAGGTCATTCGAAAGATCGATAAGATGCC
>CACZPC010000206.1 GCA_902782985.1 Oscillospiraceae bacterium | reverse complement strand
GGATACGAATACTGCGATATCTATACAAAACCCGATTTTGTAAAGGAAGAAGATCTTTATAAGCTTACGGATTCCAAGGGAAGATTACTTTGTGCCAGATACGACGGCACGATCCCCGCTGCAAGATATGCAGCAACACTTGCTAAGGACAGACTTCCCTTAAGGCTTTCCTATATCGAGAATATGTACCGCTTCAATCAGACGGGCGGAGGCAAGCAGAGTGAGTTCACTCAGGCAGGTGCCGAGCTCATGGGTATCACGGGATCAGATTCAGATGCCGAGATCATTGCCATGGCAATAAGGTCTGCTCTTGAAGTAGGTGTAGAAGATCTTCAGGTAAGTATCGGTCAGACAGGGCTTTTCGAAGGTGCAGTAAAGCAGATGGGTCTTGACGAGGAGACTGCTCTTACCGTTCGAAATGCGATCGTTGCAAAGGATTCCGTAACGATAGACAGGACAGCGAAGGAGAAGGGTCTTTCGGATTCTGACAGAAAGATCCTCCTTATGTTCGCCGAATCCTCCGGAGACACGAATATCCTTGCGGATATCAAGGCAAGCTTTACCGAAAAGACAGCACTTGACGCCATCAGGAACCTGGAGGAGATACTTGAAGCTCTCGAGGATTACGGCTATACGAAATACGTATCCGTTGACTTGGGGCTCCTCGGAAGCGAAGGATATTATACCGGTGTTATCTTCAAGGGATATACATACGAGGTAGGTTTCCCCATCATCGGCGGCGGAAGATACGACAGGACAGTAGGCGTTTTCGGAAGGGATATGGAGTGTGTAGGCTTTTCGCTCGGTCTCTCCCTTGCGATAACGGCACTTCTCAGACAGGGCCTTGAACTTGAGTCTCCTGCGGCCGAAGCAGTCGTAGGCTACGAGAAGGGCAATAAGGACGCAAGAAGCTCTGCTATCTCACTTGCGGATCAGATGAGACTCGGAGGCACTTCCGTCATCCTCGATACTTCGGGAATGAGCGAAGAAGAGCTTAATGCATTCGCCGACGAGAATGATATCCAGACAGTACTCTGGATCAACGGAGGTCAGAATTAATATGTTGACTATAGCTTTATCAAAAGGAAGACTTGCAGAGCAGGCGATCGAGCTCTTAGAGAGAGCAGGTTATGACTGTAATGCCGCTAAGGAAAAGTCCAGAAAGCTCATCCTCGAGGATGAGAAGACGGGATTAAGATTCATAATGGCTAAGCCTGCCGACGTTCCCACATATGTTGAGTACGGCGCAGCAGATTTAGGCGTAGTAGGTAAGGATACTCTTCTTGAAGAAGGAAGGCAGCTCTACGAAGTAATAGACCTGGGATTCGGCAAGTGCCGCATGTGCGTTGCAGGCCCCAAGGAGCTTAAGGACGGCAAGCTCGATTCCATCCCCAATAAGAGAGTAGGAACCAAATATCCCAATATCACCAGAGCATACTTCGAGGGTGTTAAGAAGGAAAGCGTTGAGATCATAAAGCTTAACGGTTCAGTAGAGCTTGCACCTCTTATAGGCCTGTCGGAAGTTATCGTGGATATCGTAGAGTCGGGCCGTACGCTTTATGAGAACGGACTTGATGTTATAGAGACCGTAGCTGACATCTCGGCTCGTGTAGTAGTAAACAGAGTATCGATGAAGATGAAAGCCGATGAGCTTCGTCCCATGATCGATAAGCTCAAGGTCGAAGTCGAGAAGATGAACCAGGAGAAAGAGGGCTGATAAGATGAAGTGTAAAGTCGTTAAAGGCAATAAGGAAAATCTTAAAGAGCTCTGTGATCTTCTCGGAGCAAGATCCAAGATGGACTTAGGTCCCATCATATCAACAGTAAGCGGCGTTATCGACGATATCAGGGAGAACGGAGATAATGCCGTTCTTAAATATACACAGAAGTTCGATAAGGCAGAGCTTACGGCAGATAAGATGAGAGTAACAAATGAAGAGATCGATGAGGCCATAAAGAGCGTCGATCCCGAGCTTCTTTCTATTATCCGAAAGGCAGCCGATAACATAAGAGCCTTCCACGAGAAGCAGAAGGAAGAAGGCTTCATGATGGATACCGCCAAGGGGTCCAAGATCGGAGTCAGGGTAAGGCCTATATCCGTAGCGGGCATCTATGTTCCGGGCGGTACGGCTCCTCTGCCTTCCACGGTCCTTATGGATGTTATCCCCGCTTCAGTTGCGGGCGTTCCCAGGATCGTATTCTGTACTCCCCCGAGAGCTGACGGTACTATCGCTCCAGTCATCCTGGCTGCTGCATCCATTGCAGGTGCTACCGAGATCTACAAGGTCGGAGGCGCTCAGGCAATCGCGGCTATGGCATACGGCACGGAGACTATACCCAGGGTAGATAAGATCTGCGGTCCCGGTAATATCTATGTTAATACTGCAAAGAGACTCGTATTCGGTCAGGTGGATATCGATATGTTCGCAGGACCTTCCGAGATCCTTATAATCGCTGATGATTCTGCTGTTCCGGAGTTCGTTGCGGCTGATATGCTCTCACAGGCAGAGCACGACAAGATCGCTTCGGCTATCGTTCTTACTACATCGCAGGAACTTGCGGACAAGGTGCTGGAAGAAGCAGACAGGAGATCCGATGCGGCATCTCGAAATGAGATCTTAAAGGCTTCTCTTGAGAATTACTGCTCTATCATCGTCTGTGACGACCTTGATACGGCTATCGCATTCTCGGAGGAGATAGCGCCCGAGCACTTAGAGCTTTGCGTAAAAGATCCCGAAGTGACTCTCGAAAAGATAAATAACGCTGGTGCGGTATTCCTGGGAAACTGGTCTCCCGAGCCTCTCGGAGATTATTTTGCAGGTCCCAACCATACGTTGCCCACCTCAGGAACGGCAAGATTCTTCTCGCCTCTTAATACGGGTGATTTCTACAAGAAGATGAGCGTCATCAATTACAATGAGGAATCCTTAAAGGCAGTGGGTGAGGATGTAGCGAAGTTTGCAGACAGCGAAGGACTTACCTGTCACGCCGCATCTATCCGCGTGAGGTTATAAGAAAGATGAGCAGATACTGGAATAAACTTATAAATTCCATAGAGCCGTACACGGCAGGCGAACAGCCTAAGCCCGGGCAGAGGATAATAAAGCTCAACACAAATGAGAATCCTTATCCTCCGTCTCCCATGTGCAAGAAGGCTCTTGAGGAATTCGACATATCACTTTTAAGACTGTATCCGAATACTGATTCGAGGATGGTCTGCGAAGCCGTGGCTGCGGTGGATAATGTATCTTTGGAGAACGTATTTGTCGGTAATGGCTCCGATGAAGTCCTGGCGCTTTGCTGGCAGACTTTCTTCGAGAAAGAGGGCAATACGGATAAGGCAGTCCTTATCCCTTCCATCTCCTACAGCTTCTATCCCGTCTATGCGGATTTCTATTCCGTAAGAGC
>CACZPC010000205.1 GCA_902782985.1 Oscillospiraceae bacterium | reverse complement strand
GAAGAAGGTTATTACGACGCCGTCTTAATGGATATGCGCATGCCTGAGATGGACGGTCTTGAAGCAACAAGGATCATAAGGAAGATGGACAGGAGCGATGCCAAGTCCATCCCGATAATAGCGCTTACGGCAAATGCTTTCGACGAGGATGTGCAAAAGAGCATGCAGGCAGGATTAAATGCCCATCTTGCAAAGCCCGTAGATCCCGACCTTCTCTTCGAGACACTTCAAAGGCTTATAGATACAAAGAAATGATCCCTTCAAATATTGCTAAAATGAATCTCGACATCTCTGTCGGGTATTTCAAAGCATGACCGGTCTGTCATATATGCTTGTCGACTGCCTTATTTGATATAATACAGTCTATAGGAATAAGATCATGAGGGGGATAGATAATGGCTACTTTATGTCCGAATTGTTCGGGAAATCTTCTTTACAGCCCGTCCAGACATGCAATGTTCTGCAGGATGTGCGGCGGTACATATGCTCCCGAGGAAGTGGGAGAATCACAAAGAACTTCAACTACTTACGAATGCAATATCTACAGTTGTCCGAGCTGCGGCGGTACTATCGCCGTTACAGGAACCGAAGTGTCTGCTTCGTGCGTTTATTGCGGCAATACGACCGTTATCTTCGACAGGATATCCACTAATCAGAGACCTGACGGTCTGATACCTTTCTCGATCTCGCAGAAAGAAGCTGTGGAGATAGTCAGGAAACATATGGCAGACGCCGCTTTGCTGCCCAAAGGCGTTGATGATATCAAGATCGAGAATATGAAAGGGATCTATGTTCCATATCAGATCGTGAGCGGCAGGTTCTATGATTCAATGACGATCTTCGCAGATCATAAGAACGGCAACAACAATAGTGTTCCGCGATACTACGGAAGGGCAGGTTTCTGCGATCTGCTGAATATTCCTGTTGAAGCCGTATCGTCAATCAATAATGACTTCAGCAGACAGATAGAGCCTTTCGATATCAACGATGCCGTTGAATTTGACGAAGACTACCTCATGGGTTTCTATTCCGATATTCCGGACGTCACAGCAGATGAACTCAGTGATGCTGCGGGGAAAATGGCTGACGAGATGTTCGGCAACCTCATGCGCGAGTCTATCAGCGGTTCGAATAAACATGTTCTTCAATCCCGGTATTGGACGAAGCTTTATGATAACAATTTGATGCTATTCTTCCCGGTATGGTTCTATACATTCGTGTATAAAGATAAACCTTATACTCTGCTGATCAACGGGCAGACAGGAAAGATCGCGGGAACGCTTCCGTGGAAGAAAAGATCACTTAAGAGAGACGGGATCATACTCGCTGCCGTGATGTCGATCCTGCTGATCGCTCCGTTTATTATCTTTGACCGGCTTGTGACATTTAATGCTATGTTTACTGTCGGATTCACAGGATTCTTTATTTCACTTATCTGCTGGCTGGTAGGGTACCAAGAAAGCTCTTCGGTCAAAAAGAATGCCGGGATGACACAGGAAGGATCTGTGTTTAATTTTGTCAACGAAAGGAAGGGATGATCATGGGTTGGTCGGATATTATGCAGACAGCTCACCTGGTAATGCTTATTATCATATGCATAGAAATAATCGTTTGCTGTTCGGCAATCTCTTATTGTATTATGGCAACCCGCCTCAGAAACAGAAATGATCTCGGGGTAATAGAAAAACAGGATCTTAACCACCTGAAGAAAGTCGATCTTATCGGCAATGATAATTTCGGATCCGATGCAATGAAACAAGCTGATTTCATGAACCGATATGCCGCGGATCCTTTTAAGGATGAAGAGGCTTTATAAATTCCATAAGAACGTTAAATGCAAGAGGCTGTCCCGTTAATCGAGACAGCCATAGAAATTATTTGGTTCGTTTATTTCCACGGTCTTTTATCCTCGAGCCAGCCGCGCTCTTTCCAATACTTATAATCCGTGTACTCGGGATTATCCTTACCAAGTCCTGTTTGCATCATCCTGACTGCATAGAACTTGAATCGGGTTACAATTCCGGTCACGGCAGGTTTTGAAAAATCCGTATTCTTTACCCGCCTTGCTACATCAACAAGCTTTGCCGTCATCTTATCTCTCTTTTTCTCCGAGATCTTATCCCAGCGCACCTCACTCATAAGCTTAAAACTTATAACCCTGATACTGCTGACACCCCACCACGAAAGGCTGTCTTTAATATCCTTTGCCGTAGATCTTCCGCCTGCACCCAAACACTGAGTGATGATCACAGCACGCTTACCAAACATTTCCTTTGCCGGTCTGTGAGGCATCCAACGATAACCGAAATGATCAAGCATTGCCTTCATTGCCCCTGTTGTATGGAACACATATGCCGGAGATGTAAAGACAAGAAGATCTGCCTCAAGCATTGCCATTTCGATCTTTTGAACATATTCGGCGTCTTTACACTTGTGCTCATCATCACCAAAACAGGTCATACAACCAACGCAAAAATTCGGACAATCCTTCGGAAGATAAAACTCCGTGATCTCTGAATCATTTCGCAATTGATCCAGGAACGATTCCTTAAGTCTGTATGTTACTCCATGCTTTTCTGTCCCATTGATCACAGTTATCTTCATCAGTAATCCCTCCCGTAAAGCTTATCGAATTGCCTTATATGCTCCTCTATCAGCTTAAGTGCCTCCTTCTCGCGATCAGGCTCCCTGTCGCAAACCGTGAGAAGCATATAGATAGGTGCATAAAAATGAAGTGTCATGATCGGAACATTATCCGTTACGAGAAGACCCTGTGAGACCAGCAGTCCAAGCAACATACCCTGATAAGACAGAGGTCTGTCAAAATACTGCTCTGAATAGACCTTAGCGAGGTCTTTATCCTTAAACTGCTCAAGCGTAAGCATTTTTCTGAACCTTTTTGTATAACTGTCATGAAGGAAATAAGCGAAAAGATCATTTCCCAATTTGATCAGGTGATCTTCATCCATACTTCGATACACTTCAGCATCGGCAGCAGGATCGGTTCCGTTTATGCTCAAAGCTTGCGCCTGTTGTTCAAATTTGCTGCTCATCTCATCGATGATCGCATCAAATATCGCCTGCTTATTCTTATAGTGCTTATAGAGAGATGGGGCCTTTATTCCGACTCTCTCAGCTATATCATTAACAAACACATTAGCATATCCTTTTTCTGAAAATAGTGTCAGCGCTTCATCGAGGATCCTCTGTTTGGTATTCATACACCTTTCCTTTCTCGGCTAATCTAAATTAGCTTAATTATAGGCTAATTCCGATTAGCTTTCAAGTCCGATGTCTCAGACTGATTCCCGGAATACAGGACTATATCTTCTTCATTAGTCGACTGCTTATCATCCTCGGGAAAACTCTGACCGGGTGTATTGCACCTGAAAAAAGGCAACAAAAAACTCCGGATCATAGACCCGGAGTCTTTCGCTGCAAATCTTCTTTATCCTTCAATAGCAATGGTGGTATTAGAAGGAAGCTGCTTAAGTTCTCTCTTGGGTATGCTGAGCTTCAGGACACCGTCTTCGAACTTAGCCTTAACATCTTCGGTCTTTACGCCTTCACCGACATAAAAACTTCTCTGCATGGCGCCTGAGTACCTTTCCTGACGTATGACTCTGCCGTGCTTCTTCTTCTCGCTGTCATGCTCCTTGGAAGCGCTGATGGTAAGATAGCCATTTTCAAGATCGATCTTTATCTGATCTTTCTTAAATCCCGGAAGATCCATATCCATCTCATAATCTTCCTCATTCTCATGGACATCAGTCTTCATGAGGCTCTGTGCGTGCTTACCATACAGTTGCTTGTCGATATTAGCAAGCTCTCTGGTAGGGAACCCCCAAAAATCATCAAACAAATCTTCTCCAAACAAACCGGACATCAACATACTGATCATCTCCTTTGAACTGTTGTTATCCGAGCAAGAAGCGGAGGTCTGATCTTCTTTTCTATTGATCTTCGTTCCTTTGTTCTGATTAGATTATAGTCCTGTCGTTAGCACTCGCAAGAGGTGAGTGCTAATCAATTTTGACTATCTTTGACTTTAGTTTTTGTGCAAATTTTAATGATCCGCCTTAGGGCAAAGGAACTATAATAATAGGGGTTGCGCAGGATTCATATAAACCTCTTGTTCTCTTCACTGATGCGATCACTCTCATAATAATGCACGTAGTGTCCGCAGTTTAATTGAATGATCTTTGCATTGTTACGTTTGGCGAACTCGTTCTGATACTGAATCCAATTCGCGGATACCTG
>CACZPC010000204.1 GCA_902782985.1 Oscillospiraceae bacterium | reverse complement strand
TATTTAGTTTACCATATTAGTACTTATAACCGCAAACCTTTTTCGATTCTGTGTACTATACACAAAAACTGCCTAATTTTTGACGAAATTACTATTCAAATTAACGGCATTTTAAAGTACAATATAAACATCCCGAGAGGGATTAGTACATGAACCAAAGGAGATACGCTTATGATCAAGATCATTGCAGGTGAGAAAGGTACAGGAAAGACAGCGCGTCTTGTTGACGACATCAATACGGTAGCGGCTCAGGACAATAATGTAGTCTGCATCGAGAGAGGAACGAGACTCGACCAGCTCCTGAAGCCGAACGTAAGACTCGTCAACATGAAAGAATATCCCGTCTCCGGTTATGAGCAACTCTTAGCATTTATATGCGGCATATGTTCCAAGGATTATGATCTTACTCACATATTTATCGACAGTATCTTCAAGGTAGCAGATGATTCGGATCTCGGTAACCTTACGACATTCGTCACAAGGCTTGATGAATTCTTAAAGGATACCCCCGTTACCGCAAGCATCATCTTAAGTGCTAAGACAGATGATCTCCCCGATTCGGTAAAGGCATTCTGCTGATCATATTTCCTTATTTGATATCATTGTTGTTAAAGGCTCCGCTTCTTCAAGAGGCGGGGTCTTTTATTCATATTAAAATAGATTTGTAATACGTTCGTCATACAATATAAACTACAATCTAGATGTATATTATTTCTTTCCATATGAACGGAGGGTATTTCACATGGGTAAATTTTTGAAGGAATTTAAGGAATTTGCTCTTAAGGGCAATGTAATGGACATGGCTATCGGTGTTATCATCGGTGCCGCTTTCGGTAATATCGTAAGTTCTCTTACGGATAATTTCATCAATCCTCTCATCGCAGTTATCTTCGGCGGTAACAGCGAAGACGGTTTACAGATCGGCGGACAGTTTACGGTAAGAGGAGTCGCTTTCAATTACGGATCATTCCTCTCTGCCGTAGTTAATTTCCTTATCATAGCTCTTGTACTTTTCCTCATTCTCAAGGCGATCAACACAGCTACCGAAAAGGCCAAGAAGCTTGCTAAGAAGAAAGAGGAAGAAGAAGCTGCCGCACCTGCAGAGCCTTCCGAGGAAGTTAAGCTTCTTACCGAGATCAGAGATGCTCTTAAGAACAAGTAATAAACTCTTTGTATAATAGACAATTTGCAACCGAAAGGACCGTCTTATAAGCGGTCCTTTCTTTTTGCCGTTAAATACAAAAATGCCCGTCTTAAGATAAAGACGGGCATTACATAGATCAAAAAGATCCTTATATCAGTAATTCTTTGACTGCTCTTCGAAATATGCCTGAGGATGTGCACATACGGGACATACCTCGGGAGCCTTGTCACCATAGTGGATATAACCGCAGTTAAGGCACTTCCAGATCGTAACACCGTCACGCTCAAATGTCATACCCTTCTCGAGATGCTCTGCGATCTTTCTGTATCTCTCCTCGTGCTCCTTCTCGATACCACCAACCATCTCAAAGAGATCGGCGATATCATTAAAGCCCTCTTCCCTTGCCTCTTCGGCAAATCTCTTATACATATCTGTCCACTCGCCGTTCTCGCCTGCAGCAGCATCAAGAAGGTTGGTCATCGTATCGGGAACAGTATCACCGTGAAGCTTCTTAAACCACATCTTGGCATGCTCACGCTCATTTCCTGATGTCTCGGTAAAGATATTAGAGATCTGTACATATCCCTCTTTCTTAGCCTTCGATGCATAATATGCATACTTGTTTGTAGCCATCGACTCTCCTGCAAAAGCAGTCTGAAGATTAGCCTCTGTCTTGGTACCCTTTAAATCCATATTGTTGAACCTCCTGTTAATATAGATCATTTGACATGGAGTGCACACTCCGGACAGAATCCGCGGGCCATATACGATACACTCTTTACCACAGC
Source organism: Oscillospiraceae bacterium (assembly GCA_902782985.1). Classification (GTDB taxonomy): domain Bacteria; phylum Bacillota; class Clostridia; order Saccharofermentanales; family Saccharofermentanaceae; genus Saccharofermentans. The sequence goes on along the minus strand of CACZPC010000204.1, from coordinate 1,940 downwards.
TCCTTTAAGACAATCCGGAAGTCTGTCCGGCTTACACTTAAAATCGAAGATGCTGCCGCATGTATCGCAGTAGAAATGACCGTGAAAATCTATAACGCTGTCATAATGACGCTCTCCGTCGGGAGAGACGATCGTGGTAACGAGCTTCTCCTCGGCAAGCTTCTCAGTAACGTTATATACGGTCGCAAGAGATAAAGACGGATTGGCATCCTTAAGATCGTTATATATACGATCACATGTAGGATGCGTCCTGTTATCTATCAGATACTGAAATATAATCAGCCTCGGGGTAGTAACCCTTATACCCGCTTCTCTCAATCGGTCCTGTGCACTCAGTTCTATCGACATTTTAGCCTCTTAAATTAGAATTACTATAAATTATATCAATTCATTTACTTATTGCAAAGCATAAAGTTATATAGAGGCGACAAAATAGCCCTGCACGAATGCAGGGCTATTAACAGATCTATTTTTTCTTTTTCTTATCCTTGTCTTTTTTCTTCTTGTCGTCTTTCTTCTTTTTCTTTTCTTTCTTCTTTTTGAGTTCCTCGATATCGGGTGCCTCGATCTTATTCTTAGGCTTAGGTACCGCAGAATCATTCTTGAGAGCAGGCTTTTCGACAGCCTTAGTCTTACCTGCAGCAGCTGTTCTCTTTACCGTTTTACGTGGAGGAACCGAGGTCTTCCCTGCTCCGGATGAAGATCTCGGCCCGGCTTTAAGATCACCGATAAAACTGATGAGATCGCCTATTGTATCATTATTAATGCTATACCATATGCTCCTGCCGTCCTTTCTTGTAGTGACAAGACCAGCTTCAAGAAGAAGATTCATATGGTGCGACAATGTGGGCTGGGAGATAGAGAATTCTTCCAGTATGTCAACTGCTCTGAGACTGCCGTTATTACAGATCACCCTCATGATCTGCATCCTGATCGGCTCTCCGAGAATATAGAGCTTACTGCTCAATTCATCAAACAACTTATCTTCGGATCTCATAACTTACTCCGCTTTATCGTCAGGCGATCAGCCTGTCCTTCAATGCTTCCTCAAACTCGACAAGATTTGCGCATGCGATGATCTCGGTATTGTCCTCAAGGAGGATCTCCTCCTCGCCGTGAACGAGCACAGTCATGGGAACACCCATCTTCCTTAAGAGCAGGAGCTGATAGTCCTTACTTGCCTCTACCGAAAGATATTTACAAAGAAGTCTCAATACCTGCTTGGCATCCTCAAGATAGAATCCGCTGAGCTTCATAAGGTGATCTACGACATACATGCTGAATACATCATTAAAGTCGAGCATATCCTTAGCGGGATAGTTGGCACAAAATGCCGTAACGGAAAGCTTCGATACGATCTCCAGATCCTTAAAATCCTTAAGGGGTATCTTAAAGCTCTTAACATTAGCGGAGAAAAGTTCCTGCATCTGCTCTACCGTAAGCTCATTCTTAAGTTCCTTGATCCTGTCGATCCTGGCAAGGATCTTTGTCCTCGGGAAATATGTGGCCTGACCGATATCGGTTGCCTTATGAATAAACCAGTTCTCCGGAATGAGATTCATTCTTTTCCATCTGTATAACGTTCCGTATGAGATCTGAGCGATCCTCAAAAGCTGCTTCTTGGAAATCAGTTCTTCGTCCGCCATAAGACACTACCTCACTTTTACATAATCAGTTAACTTCATTCTAAATTAACAATGTTACAGTCAGGCGACACGCAAATAACAGTTAAATAATTAAATCATGAAACTACATCCAAGGAAGAGAATATACAAAATCCCTGTAACTTCCCTCGGGACAGATATATGAAAAAATCTCCTCATCTTCAGGCGATAAAGCATACATGGGAATATAGATCGACAATCCCGAATAGCGATTCTGAGATCCGCCTGCCTTGTAGATTATCATATCATCCAAAGCTTCATTGACAGCTTCAGCTC
>CACZPC010000203.1 GCA_902782985.1 Oscillospiraceae bacterium | reverse complement strand
CTTCCGAAGACTGCGACCTTCGTGCCCTTAGTCAGAGGGAGAGCCCCGTTATCGTTTTTTATGAGTACTGCGCCTTCCTCGGCAGCTTTGACTGCCGTAGCCGCATATATCTTCCAATCAAGCTTAAGCTCAGACATAATAAAACCTCCGATAAGATGTTTCATCCTGATTTTATCTTATCGAAGGCGGCCTGATTGTTATATTTTCGTACTATTTTATTGATTTATGGTGTATTCTTCGGGATCGCATGAAGTATATCTTACTATCTGCTCCATCCTGTCTCTTTCCTTGAAAGCCACGAGCGAGAATGCCTTGCCGGACTTGCCCGCACGGGCGGTCCTTCCGATCCTGTGAAGATAGAATTCATTCTCCGTCGGGATATCGTAATTGAATACGGCCTCGATATCATCAACGTCGATACCTCTGGCTACTACATCGGTAGCCACGAGAACGTCGAATTTATCCTTTCGGTATGCATCCATGACGCGATTTCTGGTGCCCTGGCCGATACTGCCGTGAAGCAGTTTACAGGAAATGCCTCTGGCAATGAGCTTATCGGTGACCTTCTCGGTCTGCATCTTGGTATTACAGAAAACGATAGCCTTTCGAAGCTTCTGCTCATCAAGGATCTTAACGATGGCATCAAGCTTATCCTTCTCGGGAATATAAACTACATATTCATCAATATCGGGGTGGTCTTCGGCCTTCGGCATAACGTCGATCTCGGCTGCTCCCTCCATGAACTGCCATGTGATATCAAGGATCTCTCTGGGCATCGTAGCCGAGAAAAGGGCGATCTGCTTATCTCCGGGAGTGATGGCCATTATACGCTTGATATCCTTGATGAAACCCATCTTGAGCATCTCATCCGCCTCATCAAGAACAAGAGTATAGATGTTGCTTATATCGATCATCTTCCTGGCGGCAAGATCGAGGAGCCTTCCGGGCGTAGCTACTACTACCTGAGGTTTCTTGGCAAGCTTCTCCTTCTGGACATTCATGCTCTGACCGCCGATGATCGCACAGGCATTAAATCCCTTGATCTGACGTGCGAGTCCCTTGATCTCGGATGTGATCTGAAGTGCGAGCTCTCGTGTGGGACAAAGGATAAGAGCCTGAACGAAAGAAGCATTCATATTGAGATATTCGAGGATCGGGATAGAAAATGCAAATGTCTTTCCCGTACCCGTAGGAGCCTTGGCAATAAGGCTCATATTATCCATGAGAAGAGGGATCGCCTTCTGCTGGACCGTAGTGGGTCTTTTGACACCCATCTTCTTCAAAGCTCCGAGTACTTCCGGAGAAAGGTCCATGTCCTTAAAGCTTATCTCTGTCTCTTCCGTGATCAACTGTTCGTTATCTTCCATCTTTACCGCCTGATTATGTCTTATTCGACCTCTGATTCCTCGGTCTGCATAGTGTGTTCACTGGACTCCGGAGGTACGGCATCGACTTCTTCGGGATTACCGCTTACCGTCTGAGGGTCAAGGAGCTGTGCCGTTCCGAAAGGCCAGTCAAAGACAGGCGCATAACGCTCATCCTCCCCAAAGACATTATTGTATTCGAGCACCGTATAGTAGTTCCAGATGTCCCTTCCCTCGAGGATATCCGTACCGCCTAAGTAATTACCCTCCGCATCGCGAAGTCCGGCAGTAGTGAGGACGGGATATTCATTATACATATTAGTCAGGAAGAGCTGGTATTCCGTCAGGGGAATTCCTGCCACCTGCATAAGGAGCGTAGATAAGTAATTGAGCGAGATGCGGTCGATCTGCGGAACATCCACATTGTAGTTGGCCCAGATGAAGAAGTCAGTCATATAGAGCTTCTGCATCTGCTCGGGCGAAAGGTTGGCAGTATCGGTAACGCCGAGCATATCCTCATAGAATCCGTCGTGGAAGCTGGGCAGATGATCACCGAAGAAACAGATGACCGTCGGCTCATCGCACTGTGAGAAATAGAGGATGAGCTCCCTTACGGCATCATCGGTATTTCGCGCAACGGAGAAATACTGCTCGGCCTCCGGATATGCACCGGGATCAGCCGCGATAAATACATCCGGCTCGAAATT
>CACZPC010000202.1 GCA_902782985.1 Oscillospiraceae bacterium | reverse complement strand
TTCGAGTATCTGAAGGAATATGCAAGATCTAACGGATATTACAACATAACGCTTAATGTCTGGACATGTAATCCCGGCGCCGTGAAGTTTTATGAATCCCTGGGGATGTCACCTCGGAAGATCGGAATGGAATTGTTATTATGACATGCTTTCGATGAGACTGCATGTTCGTGATATATCAGGAGGAAAAGAAATGTTAAAGATCGAAAAGAAAAAAATCATCGCTGCACTCCTCTGTGCATCCATGGCAGCATCCTTAGCCGCATGCTCCAAGGATGATAAGAAAGCCGAGGAGACAGAGGAAGAGACAACAACTTCCGAGACGACCGAGGAGACTTCTTCGGAGGAGACAGAGGAGACGGAAGAGACAACTACGGAGGAAACAACAGCAGAGACTACTGTTGCCGATACCGGTGCCGAATATCAGCCTTTCCTTGACGGCCTTGATCAGGCTATCGCAGACGGACAGATGTATTACGAGGACGTCGAAGGCGTAAACGGCAGCATGTGTCTTATCCTTGTGGACAGCAATTATCAGTATATATATACCGATCTTGATAATAACGGAAAGTCCGAACTCATGATCGGATACGAGCATAATGATCTTGACGGTAATCCCGTTGTAGAAGTATACGGATTCGTAGCTCTTGATGATGAAGGAAACTATAATATCCTTGCTTCATCCTGGGAGAGACAGCGCACTTCTTATATCGGCAACGGTAATTTCATCATGGACGGTTCCGGCGGAGCAGATCTCCATATTGATACGCTCTACCACTTCAACGGGGAGACTTATTCATTTGATGTAGCAGCTCAGCTTGTTACGGATTCCGACGAGCCCGATCCGAGCGAGCTTCCAATCATGTACTATACAGTCTATGAAGGATGTGAGTGGAGCTATGAAGTCAGTGAGCGTGCATGCGACGATCCTGATGCACTTCACGGTGATGAGGCTCTGGCCAGGTGGGATGAGATACAGGCCGAGTCAGCTCCTGACGGAAATGAACTTGTCGGTATTACATGGAACACGAATGCGGATGCAGATGTCCCGGATTTCGGAGTGATCAACTCAGGGTTCTCGATCGATGATCCCGAGTCATTTGCCGGCGAAAGATCCTGACGGGTAATATCCGGTTTTATAAATAAAATAATACTCCGACGGAAAGGGCAAGACCGTCGGAGTATTTCTATATCGTGAGAATAACGGGAAAAGGGGACCCGATATCTCACATCACAAAAGGGGTGAGTAGTCGTAAGTTAAGAGGATCTCTGAATTACCGTCATTGTCTATTGCCACAAATGCGATGGTATTATCTTCTCCGTCTGCAATGAAGACATCACCTGTGTTATTACATGCCGCATGCATGAAAGGAGTTTCATATCCGACGGGAGCATTCTCCGCATATAAGGCTAGGAGATCAGTATCGATATCATATGTATCGGGAAGGTTATAGATGAGATCATTGACGCCGAATCCCACTTCGAAAGGAAGATATTCTACGACTCTGGCGCATGCGCCTCCGCGATTATATGAATATACTTCCGTAATGTGATAGACATCCATTCCGCTGTAGCTCATTGCTCCGCCGTTTTCGATTATGATATATACGGTGCTGTCATCTGTCTGTCTTTGGGCAAGAAGTGCAACGGGTGTACCGGGGAGCTCGTCCACATCTATGAAAGCTTCATAATATGCTTCCTCCGCCTCCGGTGTCATTGCATGTTCGCCCGTTGTTACACAGGTTAAAGTATCAAGTGTGGTGAAATTGACCTGTAATTCGGACGTTGTCTCGGATGTAGTCTCTTCTGTCGGAGCTGTCGTTTCTCTTTCTCTTGTAGTAGATGATGTTCTTGTCGTATGTGATGGAGCTTCCGTGCATGATGCTGCAGCTGAAGCCATAAGCATTGTCGTAAGTATGATCGCAATTGTCTTTTTCATTTCTTTTTATATCCCTTTCATTTACAGTGTGCAGCACCTCGGCTGCAACATATATGACGCATCGTTTGAATTGTGGTTGTGCCTTTGTAAGGACGTTTACAGTTTGTTAAAAGCTAAGAAACACAATTCATCTTTGCCCCTTATATAATAGAATCATAAGAAAGAAATCAGAGAGGGGTGAGACCAGTGGGAAGTGACCATCATTCATCAGAACCATCCGGGTCTTCCTCCGCTCGGTCTGGTGGATAAGTAAAGGATTTTAAATGAGTTTGTAAGAAGCCGTTTCGTAAGAAGCGGCTTCTTTTTATGTTAAAATCCATATATAAGGCAAAGATCGGCGTATCCGCGGCAGAATACGGCAGGGCTGTGCCTCCTGAAGGGGATTGTCGCCGTACGATCGGTGCCGATCCGGAGCCCGAGCGTGATTTAACAGTGTTACAAAGTTATATATATGAGGCATTTACAGGCCGGAGGGGTAAACTATGAAGATCCGCATGCACTTCAGGTATTTTACGGCAATAATGATGATCTTCGTGATGGTTTTCATGTATACGGCGACAGCTTGTTCCGCATCCAAAAGAGAGATCATCCCTCTTGAGAGCATCGAGCAGATCGACGACAATAATTTTGTGTGTTCATTTGACGGGATCGAGCATAAGCTGCTTCTCTACCTGCCCGAGAACAGCAAAGGGGCACCTCTTGTAATGATGCTTCACGGATATGCTGAGAGTCCCTCCATCATGAAGCGCAGCACATGTTTTGAGGAGGATGCTGTACCGGAAGGTTATGCCGTCTGCTATGTTGAAGGTACATCGGCGAATTCCTCATACGTAAAGGGATGGAATTCCGGCATCGGAATAAACGATAACAGGGATTTGGAATTTCTGATATCGCTGGCAGATCATCTCGAAAGGCAATATGGCCTTGATACCGACAGAACTTTCGCCGTGGGATTCAGTAACGGCGCATTCATGACATATCGTCTGGCGGTGGAAGCTTCTGATATATTCGAGGCCGTTGTAAGTGTCGCGGGAATGTGTCCGGAGATGATATGGGATGAGAGAGAAGATAAGATCACGGTCGGCCTTTTTCAGATAAGCGGGCAGAAAGATGATGTGATCCCCAAACACAGCGACGGAACGGCCGATTCGTCCTTAGCGCCCGCGATAGAAGATGTCATAGATTATTTTGCATCCGCTAATGATCTGTCCCTGATATCGGAGGAAGATATCGGCAAGGATTCGATCATCACAAGATACGGCGGTTCAAGGACCGGCCGCGAGGTTTGGCATATCTTCATTAACGGCGGACGCCACTCCTGGCCTTCGGAGAGCCTGACGGGAATTGATATCAATCAGCTGATAATCGAATTTCTGGATACACAGTAACAGCGCGAGCGCGGGGTGCCGACAGGCTTTCAAGGCGTGGAAGAAAGCTGATCTGTCAGTGGATGCGTCACATATTTTCTCGTTGTTTTGAAAAATCACATGTTTGAGAACAGATTTCACCTGTTGTTTTCTCATATATTTTATTTTTAAATATGTGTGAAAAATATTGACCGTTTTTATTCTCATGGATCTCCATATTTTGCAAAATGAGAAAGAATTCGAGCTGTTTTATTCTCGTACTGCTGATATCAAAACTTATGAGAAAGAATAGATGCATATTTTTTCTCATAAGTTGTTTTTTTACAGGGAATGAGAAAAACAACGCAGCGCGGCATCTAAATCACCTTAAAAAAGCGACTTCATCACACGCACGTACTAACAAATAAGCATCCGCCGGCTTAGCCGGTGGATGCTTATTTTCGGGCATAGACCTCATACTACCGTCTACACACGTGTGTCTATCGTTGGACAGCCGGCCGCGCGAAGTGTTACTTGCTACCTGTAAATGGGTCGCGCGGGTCAAACATTGAAAGTTGATCCGCTTCCTTATCGTTTTTGCGCAACCGACAGGTCACGCGTTTATTCTATATCAGGAGGTTTTCGTTCATCGTTTAAGCTCTATGGAACCGCGCGACTATCGCACGGTCTTGCTACACAAAAAACAAGGGAGGGCGCGAGCCCTCCCTTGCGGTAAGTGATCCCGAAAGAGGATAAGAATGATCAGCCTTGAGCCTGTACTGCAGTCATGGCTACAGTATTGACGATATCCTCGGCGGAGCAGCCTCGTGATAAGTCATTGCAGGGCTTTGCGAGGCCCTGAAGTACTGCGAAGCAGTCAGCGCCGCCTAAGCGCTGCGTGATCTTGTAGCCGATGTTGCCGGCCTGCAGATCGGGGAAGACGAGGACGTTGGCTCGGCCGGCGACGGCGCTGCCCGGCGCCTTCGAGGCGCCGACTTCAGGGACCAGGGCGGCGTCGAACTGCATTTCGCCGTCCAGGAGCAGATCGGGTGCAAGCTCGTGTGCCAGTCTTGTTGCCTCCTGTACTTTGCTTACAAGCTCGTGCTTTGCGCTTCCCTTGGTGGAGAAGGAGAGCATTGCCACACGAGGTTCTTCTATCTGGCAGAGGGTCTTGGCCGTCTCCGCCGCTGCGACTGCGATACTTGCGAGTTCTTCTGCCGTCGGGCAGGGCATGACCACGCAGTCTGCGTAAACAAGAAGTCCGTTCTCGCCGAGGTCCTTGTTGGGACAATCCATAAGGAAACTTGAAGATACGCACTTCATGCCGGGTTTTGTCTTGATTATCTGAAGAGCGGGACGGAGCATGTCGCCTGTGGTATGAACCGCACCGGATACAAGACCATCGGCGTCGCCCGTCTTTACCATCATGATGCCGAAATACATGGGATCGGCTACGAGCTTGACGGCGTCTTCTTCGGTCACGCCTTTTGCCTTACGAAGTTCGTAGAGAGTGGAAGCATAGTCGCCTTTCCTGTCTGATTTAAGCGGGTCGATGACCTCGATGCCGCTGATATCGACGCCGATCTCGGATGCTTTCGAGTTTATTGCATCGATGTCTCCGATGAGGATCGGGGCAGCAAGTGACTCGCTCTTAAGTGTTGCCGCAGCAGTGATCGTGCGGGGCTCGTCGCCCTCGGGAAGTACGATCCTTTTTATGTCTGCTCTTGCCTTATTCTTGATCATTTCGATCATGCTCATGTTTTTATCCTCCCGTATGTTTATGTGTTAGTTATCTGCTTCTATAGTCACGAAATCGGTCGCTGTGAGCCTATGCCGGTGACTGTTTTTGTGAATCCGAGGCGTTTTTCGCTGATTCGGTCACTGAGACGTCCGTTTGGTGACCGAATCGGTGACTATTGTCCGATCACTGCTTCTCAATGCCAAATCCATCGGCATTTCGCTCTTAAGATTTCAATAAGTCCTTTCATAGGTATTTTGTCCGCTAAATCATGCCTGAAATGCCG
>CACZPC010000201.1 GCA_902782985.1 Oscillospiraceae bacterium | reverse complement strand
TCTGAGAAACAAAGGGATCGATCTTTATGATCTCATTTATATATCGGAACCATGTCAGTTGTCTTTTTGCATAATGTCTGGAATTCAGCTTTACAAGATATACTGCTCTGTCAAGGTTCTCAGAAGTAGGCTCATCTATATAATCCTTAAATTCCTTATAACCTATAGCCTGAAAACATGTAGATCCGTGATCTATCGGCAAAGAATAAAGATACTCGACTTCTTTAAGAAGTCCCATGTTCATCATGACATCAACTCTTTTATTAATCCTGTCATATAAGATATCACGATGTGCCTCATAATCAGGCTCAAAGAGCAAATACGGATACTTAGGCCCGGTCTTCTTGGATTCCGAATTCCATTGGGTAAATGTCTTACCGGTAGCTTTATAAACCGCCAATGCTCTGATCACACGGCGTTTATTATTCATATGCATACCTTCGGCTGCTACAGGATCTATGCGGTATAACTCTTCGTAGATAACAGATGCGCCCTCATTATCATATCTGCCAGACAGTTCATCTATCGTTTCTTCTGGTATCGGTTCATCGACATACCTTATACCGTCCTTAAGAGCAGATATATACTGACCGGTACCTCCGCATATAACGGGCAGCTTACCTCTTGAAAGTATATCTTCGATACATTCATAACATTTATGAATATAATCATTTACCGAAAAGATATCTCCCGGCTCAACTATATCAGTCATATGATGAGGAACTCTTTTCTGTTCTTCTGCATTAGCTTTTGCCGTACCTATATCCAGATGCTTATATATCTGCATTGAATCACATGAAATGAGCTCACCGCCTGTCATTTCGCATAATTCAATGGCAAGTGAACTCTTTCCGCTTGCTGTCGGTCCGCATATTATGGGTATAGCTTTAAAATCGATACGATCCATCAAATGATCCTCTTAAATCGTTTTTCAAGATCCGTAAGAGAAGTCCTGAAAAATGTCGGACGTCCATGAGCACAATGATAGGGATCATCCAGGATCACAAGCTGATCGACAAGAGCCTGTGCCTCTTCAGGAGTAATTACATCATGTGCCTTGATCGCAGCTTTACAAGCGGTGGTCTGGATCAGCGAATACCATATCTTACCCTTCTCCGGTGTCTCTTTCTTGAGATCATCAAGTATCATCCTGAACATAACAGAAGGCTTAGACATGGATTTAAGACGATCCTCATCACGATCCGCAACAGGAACGGTCCTCAATGCTATCTGTCGATCACCGAGGATATCTATCTCGAACCCGTTATCGGAAAAAGCATCAAGATTATCACTGACAAATGAATAGTCAGAGGTCGGAAGATCCAGGATCTGAGGTACAAGGAGAGTCTGGACATCTCTTATTTCAGTATCTTTCCTGATCCTCTTTGCCATAAATCTCTCATACAGGACTCTTTCGTGAGCAGCATGCTGATCGATCACGAAATAATCATCCGAGGATTGATAAATTATATATGTATTAAAAAGAAATCCCACGAATTTTGCTTGGGATAAAAGTGCTATATCACCTGTCAGTTCACGGGTCTCATTCTTATCCGATATGCCGCTTTCGATATCTTTGCTGTCATCAGAAGACGGAAGTGTTAATTCATTTTCAGAAGCAGTATCAGGATCTTTATTCTCCGCCACGGAGATATCCTGCTTTTCGCCTCCTATAGCATCGATATCCGGTCTGAATTCAGACAATATCTTCAGAAGATCATTGGCGGCATTAACTTCCTGAGATGACGCCTGATATGATACGGAACCGCGAAGCTTACCCGACGAAACAGCATGATCATCACTACTGCCTACACCGCTTATACTGATCTGCTTTGAAGAAAGATCAGCCGATTTATTCTCTTCCTGGATCCTGACAACATCAGGAGCATCAGATACAGGAGTAACGGTAGACATAAGCGTATTCTTAAGACCGTGATAAACAAGCCTGAATATGTCCTGTTCCGATGAGAACTTGACTTCGGCTTTCTGCGGATGCACATTTACATCCACCTTATCTGCCGGAACATATATAGCCAGAAAACATATAGGATACTTATTCTTCATCACGCTGTTTCTGTATGCTTCATCGATCGCAGCCGATATCGACGTATTCCTGATGCACCTGCTGTTAACATATACATATTGGAGAGCTCTGTTGCCTCTGACTGTATCGGTATTGCCGGTAAATCCCGTAATACGCATACCTTCGTGCTCATAATCGACTTCAAGAAGACCGCTCGTTATCTGCTTACCATATATACTGTATACGGCATCTCGCATATCTCCGCTGCCCGGAGTAGTCAGGACAGGCTTACCGTCCTTTATGAGCTTAAATGATATATCGCTGTTAATTATCGCAAGCTTTTCGACAAGAGAGCAGATATACATTCCTTCGGTCGAATCACGCTTAAGGAACTTATATCTGGCGGGAATATTCGAAAAGAGATTCTCAACAGTTACGACAGTACCTTTGTCTGCCGGAGCATCTACACATTCGATCATCCTGCCGTCACGATAAACGACTTTGGTCCCGACATCAGTATCCTGCTGTTTGGTGATAAGAGTGACTTCAGAACAAGCGGCAATAGAAGCCAATGCTTCACCTCTGAATCCCTGAGTGGACAGATCGTAAATATCTTCGACACATCTTATCTTGGAAGTGGCATGTATAAGGAATGACTTCTGCGCATCTTCTCTTTCCATTCCGATACCGTTATCGGATACACGAATAAGCGAAATGCCTCCGCCCTCGAATTCGACCTTAACGGAAGTCGCACCTGCATCTATGCTGTTATCGACAAGTTCCTTTACTACCGATACCGGACGTTCTATGACTTCTCCGGCTTTGATGGCATTGGCGGTTGCCGTATCAAGAACATTAATCCTGCCCATCGGAATCCTCCGCCTTAACTTCTTCGATCAACCCGTAGAGGATATTGATTGCCTCAAGTGGTGTGACCTTGGTTATATCAATGCTGCGAACGGTATTGCGAAGTTTATCTTCTTTTCTGTATACGACGTTATCCGGATTAAATATCGATTCTTGTCCGGGCATTGCAGTTGATGCCGGCTGAGCATTACCGCCGTCAAACTCCACATTGCCTGTCACCTTGAAGTTGCCGATCCTCTCAAGCTCCTTAAGGATAGAACGGCTTCTGGTAAGTACATCGTCGGGGATACCGGCAAGACGGGCAACCTCGATTCCGTAACTGTCAGAAGTACCGCCGTCCACGATCTTATGAAGGAATACTACTCCGTCATCAGTCTCCTTAACGTCAACATGATTATTGAATACTCCCTTCCTCATCTTCTCGAGCTGATTAAGTTCGTGATAATGAGTTGCAAATACGGTTCTGGCGAAGAGAACATTAGGATCGATAATATACTCGATAACTGCCCAGGCGATGGAAAGACCGTCATATGTACTCGTTCCTCTTCCGACTTCATCAAGGAGCAGAAGACTTCTTCTGGTGGCATTCTTAAGGATAGCCGATACTTCCTTCATCTCGACCATGAACGTCGATTCGCCCATCGATATATCATCCGATGCTCCGATCCTCGTAAATATCTGATCTACAAGACCTATATGTGCTCTGTCTGCCGGAACAAAAGATCCGATCTGGGCCATGAGTACTATCAGAGCAACCTGGCGCATATATGTTGACTTACCTGCCATATTAGGACCTGTAAGCACCATTAATCTCTTGTCCGAATCCAGAACGGTATCATTAGGGATAAATCTGTCATTACCGTCGAGCATCTTCTCTACGACAGGATGACGACCTCCCGCAATCTCTATCACCTCGGAGTTATCAATCTCCGGTCTTACATATCCTTCGGAAGAAGCAAGCTCGGCAAGTGCCGTAACTACATCAAGAAGAGCAACTGCACGGGCACTTCCGAACAGACGTCCTATACTGTCGGAAACCTGCTGTCTGACTGCAGTAAACAATTCATACTCCAGAGCGATTCTCTTAGTCTGGGCACCGAGGATCTTATCCTCAAGTTCCTTAAGCTCCGGAGAGATATATCTCTCATTATTTGCCAGTGTCTGCTTCCTTACATATTCCTCGGGAAGTTCGGCAGTAGCACTTCTTGGCACATCGACATAATATCCGAATACTCTGTTATAGCCGATCTTGAGGTTCTTGATACCTGTCCTCTCACGCTCCTTAGCCTCGAGCGAAAGAATATATTCCTTGGCATTACGAGCTATATCGTAAAGTTCGTCACATTCTTCTGAATAGCCTCTCTTGATTATATCTCCGTCCTTTATGGTAACAGGCGGATCCTCGCTGATGGCTCTGTCAAGAAGTTCGTAGATATCAGTCATCGGATCGAGAAGCGTCTTAATCTCTCTGAAGATACCCTTGGAGAACTGCTCACAGGTATCACAGAGAAAAGGCAGTTTACCCAGAGAATTCTTAAGAGATAACATCTCCCTGGCGTTAATACTTCCGAGTGAGACCTTGGCGGCCAGCCTTTCGATATCATAAAGACCTGTCAGGCCTTCCATGATCTCCTGTCTTGCGATAAATTTACCGACTGCCTCCTCGACTGCATCAAGTCTTGCATTTATGGAAGAAGTTACGATCAAAGGTTCTTCGACCCACTTACGAAGAAGCCTTCCTCCCATGGCAGTCTTGGTACGATCGATCGCCCACAGCAATGAACCTTTCTTGGACTTAGTCCTGATAGTTGAGGTGAGCTCGAGATTTATCCTGGTAGTAAGATCGAGCTCCATAGTATCCGACAGCTTGAAGCACTTGATCTCATAAAGATGTGTAACCTTATCGGTCTGCGTCTCCTCGGCATAAGAAAGGATCGCGCCGCATGCACCGAGTAATAATTCGCTGTCACTGAACTTATCAAGGTCATAGACTTTGATCTTCTTATTGTCTCTGATCTTGGACGGAGAGAATTCTCTGTCATTTCGCTCGGTAAATGAAGTATTAAAGCCCTTGAGTATCGTCTTATATTCGACAGTATCGGCAAATGAGGAATCATGTATTATCTCAGAAGGAAGATACTTACCGATCAGATTGATAAGATGCTCGCCGTTATCTGCGAAGGCAAGCTGAGTCGCCTCGAAATCACCGGTAGTAATATCGGCGACCGCGACACCAAACTGCCTGCCGACACACATGATCGCCATGAGGTAATTATTCTTTTTGTCATCAAGTCCCGATGTATCAGTCATGGTACCGGGAGTCATTACCTTAACGATACCTCGCTTCACAAGTCCCTTGGCAAGAGCAGGATCTTCGAGCTGCTCACATATCGCCACCTTATGTCCCATGGATACAAGTCTGTTCGCATAGCTCTGGAAAGCATGGAAAGGAACACCGCACATGGGTGCTCTCATATTATTACCGCAGTCTCTGGCCGTAAGAGTAAGTTCAAGGGTCCTGGATACATATAATGCATCATCGAAGAACATCTCGTAAAAGTCACCGAGGCGGTAAAACAGTATGGTATCTCCGAGTTTATTCTTAAGCTCGGCATACTGCTGCATCATCGGGCTAAGATCTTCGATCGCTATATCATTCAGTCTTAAAGGATTATTCGTATTATCACTCATTTATAAGACTCTCCATTATTCCCTCGACCGAATAAGGCTTGGCATTCGTGATCTTTACTTTACAGAGCATACCTTCATAATCAGATGAAGTATATCCGCTGATCTTCAGTTCATCCGG
>CACZPC010000200.1 GCA_902782985.1 Oscillospiraceae bacterium | reverse complement strand
GACTCCATGAGGAGACGGTCATAAGCGATTACGGGGATGTTCTTGGATTCTGCCATATCAAGAGCCTCACCGAGTGAAGAACCCTCGATAGCAGCGATAACAAGTACGTCACAACCTGAGTTGATCATGTTCTCAACCTGTGAGAGCTGTGTACCTGCATCGTTAGCAGCATACTGAAGGTCTACATCATAACCTGCAGCCTCAAGCTCAGACTTCATGTAGTCGCCGTCCTGATTCCATCTCTGGAGATCCTTAGTAGGCATTGATACACCTACCTTACTCTTTCCTGCACCTGCACCGGCACCGGCACAACCGACAAAAGATGCACCAAGAGTGCATACACAAAGACCTGCAGCAAGCCATTTGGTGAATTTCATCCGAAATACCTCCTAATTGATAATTATGTCTGGTGTTTATCACCACTTACAAATTACCATTAGGCTTATAGGACTTTCATATCGAGATTCTAGAAATTTTAACTAACATGAAAATGTCATCTCACACCGTTAGCACATCTTTGCTAAAAGCATGTTAATTTTTCAGATTTGTGCTATCGGGTTTCCTCGGACGTCTCGTCAGAGTCCGTCTCATTACCCTCTCCGTCCACGTTCATATACACGTCCTCCCTCTGGTGAAAGCCGCTGTCTATGATGATCTCGTCAATATTGTCCTGATCGACCGGGACAGATTCGATCGCCACATAAGGGATATCATATGTGCCGTCATTGAATGTAGTTTCCAAATCAAGTTCTTCGCCGTTCGCAAGTTTGACCGCATACTCGGCTGCCATCTTTGCAAGCTTTTCCACGGGCTTATAAACAGTCATGAGCTGCGTTCCTTCCACTATACGCTGACAAGCTTCAAGATCCGCATCCTGACCGACTACTTTAATCTGTCCCGCAAGGCCTCTCTCGGCAAGAGCATGTACGGCCTCTCCTGCAAGAGCATCGTTGCCGCACATGATGATATCTGCATCTGCGACCACATCGAAGTTGTCATTCACGAAGTCATATGCAAGTTCGGATCTCCAGTTATCGCAGTTATAGCTCATAAGGATATTCTCGTCATGTTCCTCACATACAGACTCGAATCCGTCCATTACCTGGGCTACGTTATAGTCGCTTTCGGGACCTGTTATCTCCACGATATTACCGCCGTCGCCTATCTCATCGCAGATAGCTTCTGCCATGTATGCACCTACTACTTCATTATCAAAGGATATATAGAGATCAGCATCTGCATTTCGTACTATTCTGTCATAGCATATGACCGGAATGCCGGCTTCCTTAGCGGCCCTGATGGAATCCCGAAGTTCGTCCGCATCTATGGTGACGATAACGATAGCATCCACCTCAAGGTCGATGAAGTATTGTATCTGAGATATCTGAGTTTCCATCTCACCGTTGGCGGACTGAACGTTTACTTCAGCTCCCAAGTCATTGGCAGTAGAGCAGAATATGTCACGGTCTCTCGTCCATCTCTCTATAACATAAGAGTCAAAGCTCAATCCTATGGTAAGAGGAGTCTCCGCCCGTGACGGGAACGTATTCTGACTTACGGGATCATTCCCGCAGGATACGAAAGATAATGCGAAGCTTATTGCGGCAACTGAAGCCGATAACTTTTTCGTGATGCTCATTATTTAAGTCCGTCCTTGTATTCCGTCGGAGTCTTGCCCGTTACCTTCTTGAAGATCCTGGAAAAGTAATTGGGATCGCTGTAACCTACCCTGCTGCAGATCTCCTTCATGGATCTTGAGGGATCGGCAAGCAGTTCCTTGGCTTTATCGATCCTCAGGTTAGTAAGATAATCAATGAACGTAACACCTGTCTTATTCTTAAACAGCTTACTGAAATAATATGGGCTGATATCAGTCTGTCTGGATATACTCTCGAGAGAGAGATCCTGATCAAAGTGCGTATCGATGTAATCCTTGGCCTTTATAACGGCATCGTCCTGTGAGTCGGGAGTAGCGGAATTGATCATGACGACCGCACTTTCGATATGCTTGATGAACCACAGACGTAAAGAATCCATGCTCTCTATGGAGCACACCTCCGGAAGATATTCGCTTCTTCCTCTGAACTTATAAACGTGTCCGCCTTTACCGTAAGCCAGATGCTCAGCCCAGAGTACAAACTCAAGGACCTTCAGCCTAATGTCGGACAAGGAACCTTCAGAGCTGTTCATCATCCAGTCAAAGAACCTGCTTGCACGTATCTCGGCTTCGTTTATATTGCCCGCTTCGATAGCCGCAAAGAGCTCTTTCTCATCCTTCATGGGATAATTATCTTCATATTCGCAACCGACGCCTACATCCTCCGTATGAGCAACACGCTCGGTGGAATTAACAAGGCAGGCCAGGGCTTCACTATAGGAATCTGCCATGGCACTTATGGGGCGTACCCGTCCTATGCCTATCCTGAAGCTGATACCGAGGCGATCATCCAGCTTGTGGCTTAACTGTCTGGCCTGCTCGACTATCTCGGAACGCTTGCTGTAGGAAAGTTCATCTTTGTCATAGGGGATCAGGACAGGGATCTTATTACCCATAACTGAGCCGACGATGCCCTTAAAATAATCCTCGATCATGAGCCTTATATCGGTAAAATTCTGCTGAGTCGCGATACTTGCAGACACGGCACCTCTCATGTAATTGCCGATCTGCTCCTTTCCGCTGACGATAACCAGCATATATCCGAATCTCTCGTGTATACCCAGAAGCGACATGTAATTATCTATATCCTCCTGGAAATGTTCATGGAAAAGCAGGTTCTGGATAAGGCCGTTCTCAATGATCGGGATAATGGTCTCGAATCTCTCCTTGATATCAAGTTCTTCCTTGCGAAGCTGTCTTTCCTTATCGATCTCTGCCATTGCTCGTTTAAGGACTGTCGTTATCTTTTCCTTATCGAAAGGCTTGTTCACATACTCCAGGACGCCGAGGTTGATCGCCTCCTTGGCATAGTCGAATTTGTCGTAAGCCGACAGGACGATGAATACCGTCTTGGAATTAGTCTTTTTTATCTCACGCATGGCATCGATTCCGTTGATGCCGGGCATCTGTATATCCATGAAGGCAATATCCGGACGGAATGACTCGGCCAGCTCGATAACGCTTCTTCCGGTTTTTGCCGATCTTATCTCAAATTCTCCGGGAAAGCTCTTTTCGATGATATATTTAAGTGAATCGATAACGATCCCTTCGTCGTCTGCAAGCATTATCTTATACATGATCATTCCTTCTCCACAGGTATTCTGATTATCACGCTCGTACCCTCGCCCAATGTGCTCCTGATATCGACTTCTTCTTTTCCGTCATAGTATATATCAAGTCTTGAGAGAACATTTGCAAGACCTACGCTCTTCTCTTCCGTATTGTCATTTCCGGGATCACTCGACCTTCGCTCGAGTACCCGGGATATAACTTCACTTTCCATTCCTGAACCGTTATCGATCACTTCGATACAGGCCATATCGCCCTCGCGGTACAAAAGGAGATCGATCTCTTTATCTCTGTCTTCAAGATCCATTATCCCGTACTTAACGGAATTCTCTACGATAGGCTGGATTATCATGCTCGGCATGACAACTCCGAGAAGGCTCTCGTCTATATCCTTGCGGAACTTGATCTCGCCGGAATACCTTACGTTCATGATGTAGATATAGCTGTCTACGAGTTCTATCTCCTCTGATATCTTTACCTGTTCGTTATCTTTCTTGACGTTATAGCGGAAGAAATCCGCCATATTGCTTATGTATTCACCGGTTCTTTCAGCTCCCTCGACCATGGCGAGCTGGGCACCTGCATTTAAGGTATTGAACAGGAAATGCGGATTGATCTGCGCCTGAAGATACTTAAGCTGAGCATCCTTAAGGTGATTCTCCATAAGAAGGCTCTTCTCCTTCATTGCACTTTCGGTGACCATCTGTTCCCTTATCCTGGCAATATAGATCTTGATACTCGACAGCATCTGATTGAATGCACGCGTCACATTTCCTACTTCATCCTCGGTATGGATCTCAAGAGGTTCTACATTCTCGGGATTTCCGCGTGAAATCTCATTGGCTTTATCCGACAGGCTCGTAAGCGGTCTGGTTATGGTTCCGGTCAGAAGTACGATCAGAAGCACGTTCATAAGGGATACTACGACGAAGATGGAAAGACAGAGCACCTCGGAATAACGAAGGGATCCGATCAGAGCATTAAAGCTTTCGGAATTGATGCGGAAAGTCTCATTATTCAGGCTGTATATATAAGTATTGAGCACGCCGTACATCTCGGCACATTCCTTATAGTACTGTGTATACGCCTGAACATTTCTGCCTCGCTTGGCTCTGACGGCATTCTCGGCAGTGGAGAGATAACTCTCGGCGATCTTACGGATATTTCGCTCACATTCCTTGAACTCATTATCCGTAGGCATATTATTCAATTCCTGGATCTCCATGGAGATCTCCTGTGAATACTTGTAGTAAAGCTCAAGATCGTCGGTCCCCTTAGTCTCCAGATATCCTGTAAGTCCCAGCTGCATCTGCGATATATCATCAGAAAGCTTATTAAGACTTATATTGGTCGAGTAGACCATATCGATCCTGCCGAGCATCCTGTTAAGATTGAGATATACGAAGAGGTTTACCCCGAATGCTATAAAAGACGTCACGAGGAAGATGATCACCAGCTTATATCTTATCTTAAGGTGACGGAAACTGCTTTTAATCCTCCTCATCGGATGCCTCCTGAGATGTTCTCTCCTCGACATAACGGGAAACGTTATATCTGTCGATCAGGACATAATCCGTACTGAAATACATACTCACATAGCCGTACTCGATATATTCGTTAAGAGCATCGACACAATACATAGCCACCTGATGTGTATCAACGCTGAATGTCGCATCTATGGCACCTCTGTCGATGCCTTCGAGCACGGTATCGGAATCGTAGTATCCGATGATCGAGATATCTCCTACACAGTTCTTATCGACGATATACTGGTATGCACATCGTGTGTTGATATCGCTGAGACATATGATGATATCGGGAAGCTCAGAACAGGCATCCAGAGTATCGACGACCATCTCCTCGGCACTGAATGCTGAATCCGACTCTATGACTGCGGAAGACAACTCTATACCGCTTCCCTGGATCTTCTCCTGGATGGCAGTATAAAGCACGCTCTCATTACTGTCGCCCGAGCTCATAAGCACAAGTGCTCTTACACTGTCGATATCACGATAGGAAGCGGCATCAAGTACGAGCTCTCCATACTCCACACCGGCACTGTAGTTATTCAGACCGACAAAGCTGCACCTGGGCGAACCCGGAGCATCCGTCATAACCGTTACGACGGGAATCCCCGAAGCGTCTGCCTGTGCTATAAGTTCAGCTGTCTCTTCGGATGTGTCGCCTTCAAGTATTATCCCGGATACCTTGGACCTTATGGCAATGGAGATAAGCTCCTCCTTGGAATAGTCGGTAACAAGGTCGTCGCCGATCTTCTCTACATAACAATCATTGAGGATACCGTATTCACGAAGTTCCTGATATAAAGTCTCCGACACTGTACTGTCAGGATCATTCGGAATAAAGGCATAAAGCCTGGAATAAGTCTGATAAGCATCTATCCCCGATGCTTCATAGGCATTTATCTGCAGATTGAATATAATAAGTCCCACTACGGCTAAGGCAAGCATTATTATCGTGAATACTGAAAGTATCCCCAGAAACAGCTTCTTTCTCTTAGCCTTCTTTTCCACGTAATGCCCTCTTAAACATTGTACTAACCAAGCAAAACCTACCCTCAATTGTACAACAAGACATTGATAAAAACCACGAGACTAATTCTCCGTAACTTGTTCAAAAATTTACGATATCAGCCTATAAGAGACGAGAAAAAGGACATTGCAACGGTTATCGTAAGGATAGATACTGCCGTGGATACGGCAATGGCGGAAGAAAGGACAGAGGTATCTTCGCCTGTCTTCTCTGCCTGGATTAGGGGCAGGTTACCAACGGGCATGCAAGCCATGAGACAGAGCGCAAGTATCGTTACCGGATCGACACTTAATGCCCTAAGCAGAAAGAACATTGCAAAAGGCACCGTGATCATTCGAACACCTATGTAGATCCATATCTTAAGATCTTTAAGTCCGTCCATGAAATTCGACCTTGCGATAGCGGCCCCCAGAAGCGTCATGGAAAGAAATACAGTCGCATTACCGATAAACGAAATGCTGTTTGCCATAACGGGCGGAAGCTTAATATCGAACCAGAAAACAACAAGAGCAAGAACAGCCATTATAGTTCCGGGACTGAATACCTTCCTGATATTCATCTTCTCCTTACCGCCGCTTAAGATGGTAACGCCGTGTGTATAGAACAGAAGACTGTACATAACATTGCATACGATGACATTAAGGATCGCATTCTCGGGTAGTATCGCTCTTGCTACCGGAATACCGATAAATCCAACATTGGTATAGACAGTCATAAGGTTATAGAATCTTCTCTTGTCGGGAGCAACACCGAGTATACGCGGGATGAGAAAACCCAGTCCCACCAGGAACAGGTAAAAGCCCACGCTGAGTATGATGGATATCAGAAGGTCATGTCTGTCTGCCGTTATATTGCCGGACAGGATCGAAGCCAAGATAAGAGCGGGATTACAGATATCCATTACAATAGTCGATATCTTCTTGGATGTAAGATTATCCACTACGCCCTTCCTGCATAGATAAAACCCGATCGCCACAAGGATACAGATGACT
>CACZPC010000199.1 GCA_902782985.1 Oscillospiraceae bacterium | reverse complement strand
TTTTACCTCCGTCCGAATTCATGACTTAGATGTTAATTGAACGAAGGTTGTTTGTATAATGCTTAGAACTTATCGTTTGTTATTACTTTCGCTTATCACAAACAGAATAATAAAAGGGGCCTTAAAGCCCCTTCTCCTTGTATTTCTCGATCTCCTGTATGTAGCGCGTTCCTATGTCGCTCATGTTGTGATCCTTCCTGGTTATATAACCGATCGTCAGCGGATCCTGTTCCTTGAGCTTAATCGTCACCACACCATCCTTTAATGTAACACTCTCCGTCATTATTCCGGTACCTATCGAATAGCCCTGGAGCTTAGCCATTATCTCAGCTGAAGTAGCTCTGTCATTAGATCTTATGACCTTATCAAACTCCCTGTCACCGAGGGCTTCCTCCGACAGATAGAAATCATTGTCACTGCTCTGATCGAAGCTGACACAGGGATATTCCTTCAGCTCCTCTATCGATACTTCCTCCCTGTCGGCAAGTGGATGATCTTCCCATACATAAGCATATGTATCTCTTACCATAAGAGGATGAAATACAAGTCCGTACTCTCTGAAGAGCTTCTTCAGGATCGTCTCCGTAGAACCCGAATAAGCGATGATCCCTATCTCGCTGTGAAGATCTCTTACATTGGTCAGGACTTCATCCGTTCTGGTCTCGTGGACCGAATATGCATATTTATCCGAACCGAATTCTCTTACCGTCTCCACAAAAGCATGCACTGCGAATACATAGTGCTGCATCGATACCGAGAAATGCTTTCTATCCTTATCTTTCTCGATATAGCGGTCCTCTATGATCTCATACTGACTTACTGCCTGCTTGGCATAGACCAGGAATTCTCTTCCCTGCTGTGTCAGCGAGATACCCTTGTTATTTCGCTCGAAGATGCGTATTCCCAGTTCCTCTTCCAGCTCATGTATCGTAGCCGACAGTGCGGGTTGAGATACAAAGAGCCTGCTGGCAGCTTCCCTCATGGAAGAAGATGCTGCTATTGCCAATACATACTTAAGCTGCAATATCGTCATCAGTCCGCCTTCTTTCTCGCTACTACACGTGCGCCCTTCTCTACGGAATCCACTATAAATGCATTACCGCCAATGACTACATCATCTCCTATAACGGTATCGCATCCCAATATGGAAGCTCCCGAATAGATCGTGACATTATTACCTATAGTAGGATGTCTCTTCATACCGCGAAGACTCTGACCGCCCTTCGTAGAAAGGCCTCCGAGAGTGACACCCTGATAGATCTTTACATGCTCTCCGATTATCGTCGTCTCACCTATTACGACTCCGGTACCGTGATCAATAAAGAAATACTTTCCTATCTCTGCACCCGGATGGATATCTATACCCGTCACGCTGTGTGCGTGTTCAGTCATTATCCTGGGGATCATGGGAACATTAAGCTTCTGAAGCTCATGGGCTACTCTGTACACGGATATTGCATATATACCCGGATAGGACAGGATGATCTCATCCTTACTGTCGGCAGCGGGATCGCCTTCATATGCGGCATCGATATCGGTATCCAGAATGCTTCTTATCTGAGGGATCTTCCTCATAAAGTCATATGTGATACTCTCTGCCCTCTGCTCCAGCTTATCCTCCGCCACATCAGAATCCTTATGAGTATACTTAAGGACTATCATTATCTGCTTCTTAAGATGAAAGATAACGTCTTCGATCGTCGCAGACATATTATTCCTGAGGCTGTAGATCTTATAGATCTTGTCACTGTAATAACCGGGATAAAGGATCTTGAGAAGTTTTTCGAGAACATAAACGATCGCTTTCTTATCAGGTTGATTAAAGATATCCACACGATTTACCGTGCGGTCGTCCTCATAATCATTGATTATCAAATCTACGATCTCATCGATCCTGTTATCTGCAGCTCTTGTCATTATATTCTCCTGCTCTACATATATTATGTCTCATTATAGGATACTCTTGATCCTCTTAAGACACTCCTCGATAACGGACCTGGGCGCCGCTACGTTTATCCTCTGAAAACCGTCGCCTGTCGCTCCGAATATCTTACCGCTGTCGAGCCATAACCTTGCTTCGTGTATTATCCTTCTGTCTATCTCATCAGCAGGTATTCCGGTACCTCTGAAATCAAGCCATAAAAGATAGGTGCCTTCACC
>CACZPC010000198.1 GCA_902782985.1 Oscillospiraceae bacterium | reverse complement strand
TATCATCTATACGATCGAGCAGGAATCCGTCGATGATGATATCTGTGTTCTCGCAGGAGATAATATCTTCACATACAGCATCGAGAACATGTACCGCTTCTTCAGAGAGAAGAACGCTCCTACGCTTATCGCGATCCATGTCCCCGAGCTGCACCAGAGGCAGAAGCTCGCCATCGCCATCCTCGACGATGACGGAAAAGTCACGGATATGGAGGAAAAGCCCAGGGAGCCCAAGAGTGAATGGGGCATCTACGCCACATATTTCTACGGCAGAGAGATCCTCCCGCTCTTTAATGAATATATCGCAGAGGGCAATTCCCCCGATGCACCCGGAAACTTCCCCTCATGGCTTTATAAGAAGATGCCCGTATACGCATTCAAGGGTGACGGAAAGTGCATAGATATCGGAACTGTCGAGAATTATGACAGCACATGCAGGGAATATGCCGATAAGTGATCGATACGACAGATTAAAGAAACTTGCGGTGACCGTAACGGTCGCCGCTTTGTTGTGTCCGATAAGCGGATGCTCGGTGCTCAGACCGTCTCCTTCAGAGGAGGCTTCGGCGGTTACCGAAGAAACATCTTCGACGGCTCCCGAATCCACGCCGACACCGTCCCCTTCACCTACTCCCTCCCCGTCTCCGACGCCCACTCCGGTGCCTACTCCCGTGCCCGAATATGTGGAGCCGCAATATGACGAGGTCTGGTATGACGGATTCGTGGACCCCAGATCGGTAAGAGCCGAGATCGTAACGAATCCCGATGACATCACCGTAGTAGTCAATAAATACTATGCTCTTCCTCTGGACTATGAACCTTCAGACCTGGTGGATGCACCTCATTCCATGGACCAGCAGCTCAGGCAGGAGGCCTGTGATGCATGGAACCTCATGTACGATGCATGCAAGGAAGCAACGGGACAGGGGCTTTTCCTGGTGTCAGGTTACAGAGATTCCAATATCCAGGAATACCTCTTCTACAGATCAGCCAACTTGCGAGGCACGGCTTTCGCGTGCCAGAAGAATGCATGGCCCGGAAGATCCGAACATCAGCTCGGTCTGGCACTCGATATAACTCCCGAAGGTGTATATGAGATCCTTGACGAGTTCGGTGAGACGACAACCGGACAATGGGTAAACGAGCACTGCTATGAATACGGATTTATAAGAAGATATCAGCTTGATTATGCATATGAGACCGGGTACGGCCAGGAAGCATGGCATTACAGATATGTCGGCGTCGAGCTTGCGACATATCTTTACGAGAATGACATGTCACTTGAAGCATATTACGGAATAGCGCAGGTAGTCCCCTGGGACGAATAGCGATATATACTTGAACAATTCCTCCGTTGCGATTATAATGACCGCGTAATCCAAGGCGAGGCGTAATTCCTCGACCGGCGGTGAACCTGAAGCAACAGCTCAGATGGTAAGCCCGCTACTCCCGTCAAATCTTTTAAGGCGGGACTGACACGGTGAGATTCCGTGGCCGACGGTAAAGTCCGGATGGAAGGAGTTGTTTTTTTATGTCCGAAATTTCCACCAAGAACACTGTATCTGCCAGAAGAGCCGTGATCACCAAGATCACCTGCACTGCCGTAATGACGGCACTCGCAGTAGTACTTATGTACCTTGAGATCCCGCTTCCCTTTATGCCGCCTTTTTTGAAGTTTGACTTCTCCGAGGTGCCGGTACTTGTGGGTTCCTTTGCACTGGGGCCGATCTACGGTGTGATCATCGAGCTCTTAAAGAATCTTATCCACCTTCCCGCTACGGGAACGATGGGCATCGGCGAAGCATCCAATTTCCTTACGGGAAGCATCTATGTGTTTACTGCAGGAAGCATCTATAAGAAGATCAGGACCAGAAAGGGAGCAGTCATCGCCATGGCAGTTGCAACAGGAGCTCTCTGCTTACTTGCCTGCCCTCTGAACTTCTTCGTTACCCTTCCTCTCTACGGTTCGGTATTGAATTTTTCCACCGAAGCGATAATCGGAATGAGCAACGCTGTAAATCCTCTTATCACATCCAAGCTCTCACTTATACTCTGGGGATTTCTTCCCTTTAACCTCTTTAAGGGTATCGTGGTATCTTTCATTACCTTCTGGGTATATAAGCCCATCTCAAATCTTATCGGAAAGATATACAACAAGACCCACTGATAAGACCTGATAACAGCATACAAACAACAACGGATCTTTCACATTCGAAAGATCCGTTTTATTTTATCTGCCTGCCGCGTTATCGGTTATCATCTCTATTGCTTTCCTGCCTTCAGGCCATGCAGGATTTGATATCGGAAAAACGTGATACATCTGCCTCTCATCTGTCGATACCGCGTCATAAAACTTTACTTCTACTCCCATATCCGTCAGGAATTCATGAAATGTCCGATCGTCCTTCTCAAGAAAATCCTTGTCCCCCGTTACTATAACAGTACGGGGACAGCCGTATCTCCTTACGGCCTCCGACAGATCATAGATAAGATCGGGAAGCTTCTCATCCGTCTCGAAATAGACGCCCGGAAAAAGATCATCAGTTGTTTTATACATACCGCAGATCATATTAACACTGTCCGCCGCAGCATCACATCCCAGGTCAAGTCCGAAAGCATTTCGCGCCTCCTCCGAATTGATGAGGATGGCCGCTATCAATGCGAGATATCCGCCGGCCGAATCACCGACAGTATGAAATCTCCTGATCCCATGATCAGCCGACAGCTTTTCTACTGCGGCCATTATCTCCTGAAGCTGTCCCTTAAGATCCGTGTCCGGCATAAGAGTGTAATCTATATTGGCGACAGGGATACCGCTTTCAAGCGCCAGATGCATACCGAAGCATTTATCCAGTTCCTTGGATCCGTATACAAAAGCTCCTCCGTGGATCAGAAGAAATATCTCGTCGTGCGACTTATCATCACCGATATATATATCATAGTGAAGATCACGAGAATAGTTCAATTCTTCCAAGACACGTACTCCCGCAGGATACACTTCCGCTTCAAGCCTCGGTGTATCATATGACAGACAGCTAGTAATGAAATATTCTCTGGCCGTCTCAGCCTTTCGATCTACGATACCCATATACCCTCCGGTCAACTGAATCAGGTTTGTTTCTAATATTTCATGTAAGCGTAATATTGTCAATTTCAATTTAATAAGGATATGTTTATAATATGCGAGATGGTTTTACCAAATATAGAAGAAATAAAGAAAAGGTTTGAAGCGCTTATATTCGACCTTGACGGTACGCTCCTGGATTCCATGACATTATGGTTTCGTGTCGATCAGGAATTCCTAAGCAGGAGAGGCTTCGAGGTCACGCCCGACTACACCGAGTTCGTCAAGAGCTCTTCAATGGAGGAAGGTGCAGTCTATACCAAAGAGAGATTTTCCCTCAGGGAATCTCCCGAGGAGATCATGGCCGAATGGAACAGCATGGTCTATAGAGAATATAAAGAAAAGATCAAACTTAAGGATGGAGCTGAAGAATATATTGATGCAGCACACCGCGCAGGATTGAAGATCGCCTGTGCCACCGCGCTTTCTGCTCGAAATGCAACTGCGGCAATAGAGTCTAACGGCATTTCGCGATATATCGATAAACTCGTCACGCTCGAAGACATCGGAGAGAATGTCAACAAGAGCGAGCCCCGTATATATCTTATTACTTCTTCTGCTTTGGGGATCCGGCCGGCATCCTGCCTCGTATTCGAGGATATCCCGGCTGCCATCAGGGGTGCAAAGTCAGGCGGATTCGGAACATGTGCCGTCTACGATGACATCGGTTGCAACCACGGAGCACAATGGGAAGAGATGGCAAAAGAAAGTGACTATTGCTTTAAAAGCTGGAGAACATTAATATAATCGCTTTCGTTTGTTCATTATTACGTAACGATAATAACGGATAATAGAACTATGGATTATGATATTGGTAACATCTTCTGCAAAAAACGCCTGAGCTTCATCCTCAGCATGACGGCTCTTACCATCGCCTTTATCGGGCTGATGATCATTCAAAGTATGTCTGCCGCTCCCGGGATAAAGCTTTTCGCATCGATCACTTCACTGATCGTTATCTTTCTGCTGAATATAACTCTCGGCACTCCGGGCTTTATGGTAAGCCTTGTCTTTAACATATTCCAGCTGATCATTTATTCATATGCTTTTTCGTCGACTCTTAAGTCGGCATACCTCTATCAGCTGGGTGTGGCCTGTGTCTCGATGGCCATCATCATAGCGTTCCAGATATTTACCCGCAGGGTCGCCGCTAAGATGACCTTATTAAGGCAACGCATAGACGAAGAACAGAAAAGAAGGATCGAGAGTGAAACTTCTTACATTACCGATGCGGCAGTCAAAAGGACCAGCCTCATCGTAAAGCACGATACTATCAAGGATACTCCCGATATTGCCAAGTCGATCGAGAGGTCAAAAAGTGCTTCTCTGGACCCTCTTACGACCCTCCCCGACAGAGAAAAGCTGATAGAACATCTGGATACTCTTATCGAAGACAGGATCAATTTCTCCCAGTCTCACATCTCGGATGATTTCATGCCGGGTCAGATAACCGTTATCTACTTATCAGCTTCCAATAATGAAGTATTCAACCGAAGCCTCGGGCACAGATCGCTCGACCTCTTCATCCAGTGTATGGCACACAGGATAAGAGAATGTGCAGATCCTCTTGACATGGTCGGCCGAGTAGCCAATACGGAGTTCGTCGTTATAACTCAGAAATCATTCAGCGAAAGCGAGATATCAGCTTATATAGACGATCTTTGCTTCGCAGGTGAGGATTCCATGTGTGACAGTAACGGCCATGTATTAAGCAAAGTAAGGGCAGGCTATGCCGTATATCCGGACGATGCCAGATTCCCGGGCGATCTGCTCGGATGCGCCGAGACAGCCATGCATGAAGCATATAAGACCGATTCCGATAAGGTAAGATATCATTCCGATGTCAGGATCGACGTGACGGCAGGTCTTGATAATATGCCTCTTAATAAGATCTCCGAATTAATGGATAACGCCATCGCCGATGATGAGATCTATATGGTCTATCAGCCTGTATTCGACAGAGAGATGGTGATCCACGGCTTTGAGGCTTTCGTAAGATGGAACAGCAAAAAGTACGGTATCGTCAACAACTTCGAATTCATAGCTGCAGCCGAGAGATCGGGTCATATCTACGAGATCGGAAGAATGGCCTTGAATATGGCTCTTTCAAAGCTCAAGGAGATCAATGATGATTATCCCGATATGACGATGACCGTCAATATATCATCCAACCAGCTCCGTAACGGCAAGGTCTTCGAAGATTTCATGATGATCGCCCGCTCCATCGGCGTTAATATCAAGAACGTGATCCTGGACATTCCCGAAGAGAGCCTTATATCTAATGTACAGACTATTCAGCCCATGCTTGATGACTTCTCTTCTGCCGGAGTCACTCTGACACTCGACAACTTCGGCCGCGGATATTCTTCACTCAATAATATCCCTCTCCTGCCGATATCAGTCGTAAAGCTTGACGGTCATTTCACCTCCGGTCTTAAGGAAGGTTCTGCAGAGCGTGTACTGACAGCATCCATCATCTCACTTCTTACGGAGATCGACATTCCCGTAGATGCTACGGGTGTAGGAAGCAAGGCTCAGTTCGATTCACTTGTAGCTTTCGGATGTAAGTTCTTCCAGGGAAAGCATTTATGCGATCCGATGACGGAAGATAAGGTTATAGGGTTCCTTCATAAAGTGCAGTCATAAATCTCGTCTTCGAGATAAAGAAAGACATTCCGATACAGAATATCGTCATCGATGCAGTTGTTATAAGGAAGCACTGCCAAAGCCTCTCATCCTCATATCTGAGAACGACTTCATGGGCACCGTCCGGAACCGCGATGAGAAGGTGCGTTCTGTCGGCATCCTGACGAAGCTCCACTTCCCTGCCGTCAACATATGCATGAAGTCTGTAGAGATATGAGTAGATAAATGC
Organism: Oscillospiraceae bacterium; assembly: GCA_902782985.1. Classification (GTDB taxonomy): domain Bacteria; phylum Bacillota; class Clostridia; order Saccharofermentanales; family Saccharofermentanaceae; genus Saccharofermentans. The sequence goes on along the minus strand of CACZPC010000198.1, from coordinate 5,532 downwards.
TACATCATCAGCCTTGAAATCAGACGTTGTATGAGCAGTGATATCATTGATATTCTCTACAAAAGAGACCGTCTCATTGGCATTATATGCGCTCTCGGGGTGAACAAGAGGAACCGGGTCCTCATTCTTATAGATATAGCATGTATCCGTCTGATAAACAGGCTTCATTCCATGCACCGCCAGAGCAGTAGCATATCGAGGGAACATCTCAGGCTGTCCGTGAGCCTTGGGTACGATATACCACTCGGCACCATACTGATTCATAAGATCGACAAGTCCCTGTGGCATTCCGACAAAAGATGCATTCTCGCAGTATGCGATACCGAGACTCGTAAGATTCCCATAAAATTCTACGGGAAGGAATACCGAATAACCCAGCACGTTATCCACACCGTAGAGAGTAGCATAATTGAAGCCGAGAGAATCGATATAATAATCCTTCGGGACTGTAGACCCGTTGACGAAATACATCGTATATCCGGTCGTTACTATTCGTCCCTCGCGCATTTCGTTAAGATACTGAGGTTCATGGGGAAGATCCGTCTCTCCTCTGATACCGTACTGCGGAACAGGGAAGAAAAGATAAAGTACCAGATAATTGCAGGCCTGTACAAAGACAAGGAATGCAACTGCTCCGTTCCTGATCTTCGGCATATTCTTAAATACGAATTCAGCTACGATATGAACCAGCATACATCCGATAACTATGATGAAAAAATCGAATATCAGGATGAGCTTAAACGGAAACCTGAATCTGTTGAGCATGGGGATCTGATAGATAAACTTCAGGAACGACTCGCTCGTACCCCAGAAGAATGCGATAACGGCTCCGGGTACAAAAGGAATGATCCTTACGAGCTTCCTTCCCTTCTTATGCGCCAGTGCTACGACTACTATCACAGGCAACAGCAGGAATGCATAAAGAACGATATATCCCACATGACCGAGGTTGGCATTGATATTCCAGAAATTAGTCCACACGCCGTAATAGACATTCTTCTTCCACGGTACAACAAGTCCCTTAAGGACCTCAAGAGCTTCCATCTTGCCCGGGAAGAATGCTCCCCACGGTACCTGATCCGAACGGGCACCGGAGTATCTGGTAGCTCTGTACTGGATATAGAGCAGCGGAAGACACAGGATGCATACGGGAATATAGCTCAGACCGTATCGGACTGCCGCAAAGAACTTAACGGAGATCTTACCCTTCATAAGGATAATGTAAATGAGCATCGTAATGCCTTCAAATAATACGGCATAGACGAAGAACTGGGGATGACCCGTATAGTACATGAACACACGGGGGAGTGCGGCAATGATATATCCCTTAAGGTCCCTTCTGTACATCAGGATGATGCTTCCGAAAAGCATCAGCGGGAATATAGCCGTGAAAAGAGTCGTGATCATCCACGCCTTTCCCATATTGATCGTAAAGCTGTTAAGCGCCCAGATCACGCCTCCGAGTACCGATACCGCTCTTCCGACACCGAGCTTACACAGAAGCATATACATGGTAATGCCGGCAAATCCGAGGCAGATATATGTCATTATGTCGATCGCCGCAAAGACATGACCGGTAAAGAGGTAACTTAATCCAACCGAGATGTATACAACGGGATTGAATACACCGGACTGACCGTCATCCACGAAAGGGATGCCCATGAACTGGTGGAAATTATAAAGCGAGAGCGTGCCCTGCTTTAATCCGTCGAATGTATGCTTATATAAACAAAGATAAGACTGCTGATTGTCGTCATGAACGAAGAAATAACCGCCGAAACGGATCTCAATGGCCGTAAGTATGGCGAATATTATGCCGACTACAAAAATGATGTCGATATATCTGCCTTTATGATCAGCTTTTATCAAGCTTCGCATCTGTTATCATCCTCCAGGGCCGCTAATTCTCTTGAAAGTGCCATTACCGGCAAACCCACCACATTAAAATAATCTCCGTTGACCCGCTTCACCAGCAGAGCTCCGCCGTTTTGAATGCCGTAGCCTCCTGCCTTGTCATAAGGATCAGACGTTGAGATATAAGATTCTATAGTCTCCTGCTGAAATCGGTCAAGAGGACAGAATTCAACAAAAGTCTCTTCGCTGAAGCCCTTACCCTTATTATCTTTGATGATCCATACGCCTGTAACGACGCTGTGGATCTTCCCCGACAGTTCGGTAAGCATCTGTCCGGCTTCGGCCCTATCCTTCGGCTTTCCCATAATGCGGTCACCCGAGATAACGGATGTATCTGCGGCAACGACAACTGCATCCTCCGTATCGGACGGACTTAATGTCGACCATACCGCCTCGGCCTTAGCTCTGGCGATCCTCTCGGATACATCTTTGGCAGGGATATCCCCGAGACTGCTCTCGAGTTCCCTCTCATCTATATCAGCCGTAATAACCTCAAATTCTTCGGTTATCAGGCGCATCAGCTCCCGCCTTCTCGGCGAGGCACTGGCCAGTATCAAATGCATGTAATGACTCCTTGAACTGAGATAGTATACCACGAAGTAATACTTCTTGCCTTATTTTAAAGATAAATACTTTATATAAGGGTAAAACTCAATAGAAACACCCGGCTCAACAAATGAGCTCGGGTGTCTTCTCTCCATATGAATAATGTTGTGTGATCACTGATTCAATGCATCATTAAGGGAATCGTATACGCTCGTGATCTGAAGATCGGGGATCATATCCGCGATCGTACTCGGGAAGTCTGCAGTAGGACTGTTCCTGAAGAGCGCATATACCTCCTTGGGATTATCTTTCTTCGTAACTCGATAATAAGTATCAACGAACTTACCCATCGACTTACCCATCATCCACTTGGGCATTTTCTTAACATCGATCGTCGATCCGCTGATATCCTTTACCGACTTAAAGAACTCCTCGGTCGACTTATATTCGCCGTTAAGGACATAGCATGCACCGACCTGACCATTCTCCGAGATGGCAAGAAGAGCCGTGGCTACGTCTCTTACGTCTACGAAAGCATGACCTCCGTCGACCGTGGCGATACCCTTCTCAAGATAGCCCTTAAGGATCTGACCGATCGCAGAATCCTCGGTATATCCGGGACCGATGATAAACGTGGGAAGGAGCATTACGGCATTGAGCTTATTGAGGGATATCTTTTCGATGATATACTCACCTGCTTCTGCCTTGGTCTTGGCATATTCGCCTTCTACCGCTCTCCTGTCGAAATGAAGAACCGAATTCTCAAGACTCGCCGTGGGATTCAGTGCGTAAGCGGAACCGAGGAATACGAGTCGTCCGATCTTGGTCTTGACACAATTATCCACAACATTCTGAGTGCCCGTAAAGTTGACCCTTCTCATCTCGATATTGACCTTATCTGAGATCGATACTACCTCCTCTGTATGGATAAGACAGGAATGCCTCGGATCCTCGAGCTTGAAAAAATCCTTCATGGAATCCTTCTCGAATACTTCTCCCTCGAAGATCTCTACGCCCTTGCTCTCGAATTCCGAGACATCGGCTCCGGGCGATACGAGGATCCTCACCGAATTACCGCTCTCCACGAGCATATCCGTTACGAGCTTACCGACCGGACTTAAAGCACCGGTAACCAAATACTTCTGATACATAACACATCCCCCGATTATTTTCACTTCATAATGATAGTTTTCTAACATACAAGATATGATTACCTCTATTTTAAGTAGTGCTCTGCGGATTTACATCTTTATAATGTAAACATATCCCCTGAAAATTTGAGCAATCTGTGAACGAATTATTAACTGCCCCTCAAAAGGGTGTTGACAATTGCCCGAGTTGAGATTATTCTCTACATTGTTTCGATATAGTAAAGGCTATGACGAAGAGGTCAGATACTTCGGGTTCACAGAGAGTCGGCGGTCGCTGCAAGCCGATAACCTTAATTATCAATACGACTATCGCTTCCGAGCCGGTACACCGAACGGTCATCAGACCTTGTAGACTGTACCCGAAGGCAGCCGCGTTAAGGCAAGGGGTTTGTCAGAACCCATAAGAGGTATTGATCTGTTACAGGGTCAGTGCAAGTTGAGTGGTACCGCGGATATTCCGTCTCAAGTTCTTCCTACAGGGAAGCTTGGGGCGTTTTTTATTGCAGTAAACTCGGGCACTTCTTATGGGTAAAGAGAATTAACAAAAGGAGAAAGAAACTATGGCAGAGAATCTTAAGATCAACGGACAGATGGATGACAAGATCCGCGAGGTCGCAGACCGTGTTAAGGGTATACGTCTCGACATGAACCTCACTGAGGAGGAGATGGCCGAGAAGGTCGGCATCACCACCGAAGAATATAAGAAGTACGAGAACGGTGAGAAGGACTTCAACTTCACTTTCGTATACAAACTTGCCAATGTAGCCGGAGTAGAGATCTCGGAACTTATGGAAGGTTCCGCGCCCGCTCTTACCACATATGCAGTCACAAGAAAGGGCGAGGGACGTCCTATCGCCAGAAGAGAAGGATATAAGTATTTAAGACTCGGCTCCAGATTCAAGAGCAAGCTTGCCGAGCCCTTCAGAGTAATAATCCCCTATTCCGAGGAAGCCCTCAATCCTCCCTACGAGCTCGTTACACACGTAGGACAGGAGATGAATATCGTCGTAAGAGGTACTCTTAAGGTAATGATCGGAGATGCTGTCGAGATCTTAAATCCCGGTGATTCCATCTTCTTCGATTCCTCCACGCCTCACGGTGAGTTCGCCATCGGCGGAGAGGACTGCGAATTCTATGCCATCATCTTAAATCCCGAGGCCTGGTCCAAGGGAGAGACATATAAGTCAACATTCAAGACCGAATACAGAGCAGATAACGTAACCAACGTGGATCTTGCAGATCTTAAGGATCCCGTTTACGCAAAGTATGTTAAGACAGAGCTTAACGATCAGGGTATCCTTTCCAAGATCGAATTCGTTGAAGATGAAGTCAAGAAGTTCAACTTCGCATTCGACTGCGTTGACGCCATCGCTGCAAAGAATCCCGACAAGACTGCCATGATGTGGGTCGATAAGGACTGTGTAACGGACCACAGATATACTTTCGAAGAGATGAAGAAGTATTCCAACAAGACTGCGAACTACTTTAAATCCCTGGGTATCAAGAAGGGCGACAAGGTAATGCTCGTTCTTAAGCGTCATTATCAGTTCTGGTTCTCCATCCTTGCTCTTCATAAGATCGGAGCAATAGCTATCCCCGCTACCAATCTTCTTCGTGAACACGACTTCGATTACCGCTTCAAGGCTGCAGGCTGTAAGGGTATCATATGTACCGCCGACGGCGATACGGCAGATGAGGCATATAAGGCCGCTCAGAGCTGTGAGACAATGGATACCTTCGTTATGGTCAACGGCTGCCGAGAGGGCTGGAGAGACTTTAATAAGGAGTTCGAGGCATTCTCCGATGTATTCGAGAGACCCGAAGATGCTGCATGCGGAGACGATCCCATGGTAATGTTCTTCTCCTCAGGTACTACGGGTTATCCCAAGATGGTACTTCACTCCTACAGATATGCTCTCGG
>CACZPC010000197.1 GCA_902782985.1 Oscillospiraceae bacterium | reverse complement strand
CAAGGAAGGTATCGGATCTTCCTGCTTTCCCGAGTGAGACAGGAGTCGTATTCGGTCCTTGGGAGGATCTTTGTATCGATCGAAAGAATATATTCGAAAAGAATAAGCTCGGTAAGAATCTCTTTGAGACTGTTCCCGGCAGGACGAGATTTCCTGATGACGGCGCATCATATAAATGGATCCACCATGCTGATCTCGTAGGCGGTAAAGCCAAGGAGAACAGCAGTATAGGTCAGGGTATCGTCGACAGTGACAGAAATCCTCATCCTATATATATGGATATCAAGAAGCAGTGTCAGATATTGGGTATCTTTGCATCTCCCGAGGATGCTACTACTCTTACGATGCGTAACCTTCATCCTTTCGCTTATACGCCTGAGATCGTCCTCGAGTGGAAGGTGCTGCTCGGCGGTAATACCATCATGAGCGGCAAGGGCAATATCAATGAGATAGAACCCTACGGTATGCGTACACTTCGTTTCCCGCTTAATATCCAGAAGTATCTTGAGGACGGATGGGCAGAGGGAAGAGCTGATCTTATAGAGATGTATATGACTTCTTTGTCTCATGAGATAGTATTTGATATCAGCTTAAAGCTTGCCAAGGATACTTATTATGCATCCGAAGGCTATGAAATTGCCTTCTATCAGGATGTATTGTCTGCTCAGTCCGGTAATCCCGCGACTACTTCGGAACATATCGGAGCCGGCAGGCCGGACAGTGCACAGGCACTAATCGGCTCTTCGGTCATTAAGGATAAGGAGGAGAAGGTTCTTCCTGCACTTGAGGCACCTGATTCGGATGGAGTCCTTACTGTAATGGATGATATGGCCGTTCCGGAAGAGATGATGATTGCTGATGCCGTCAGTATCCCTGAGGAATTTATAACAGAAGAGACCGATGTTACTGATCTTATCAATGAATTCTCGATAGAAGCATTGCCTAAGGCACTTAAGGTCGGTAATGAAGAGATGAAGATCACATTTGACAGAGATACCGGAGCAGTTTGCGGTATCAGAGTAGGTGACACGGAATTTCTTAAGGGAAGCTTCATGCCGAGCTTCTACAGATGTCCCTCGAATATCGATCGTACTGACAGAAGCTTCGTGCTTGCCAAGACGATCTTCTCCAAGGAGAGCGATTATGAGCAGATACAGAAGTCGATCGAGTTCACAGGCTGCAGCTACGGACTTAAGGACGGAGTATTTACTTTTATCTCCCGATATAAGTCTTTTGCCATGAAGGGAGAGATACTCGTAGCTTATGAGGTCCCTTCATCAGATGAGCTTAATGTTACTTTGAGTTTCACTCCTAAGTATGACATGGTCAGATATGGCTTCAGAGTGCCGGTCAATAAGGATGATATCCTCTGTACCTGGTACGGCAGAGGCCCGGGTGAGTCCTATTATGATCGAAAGAATGCCACCAGGCTCGGTGTATATGCTGCAGGTGTCGATAAGATCTATCACCCCTATGCCAGACCGTCTGAGAACAGCTCACACTGTGATACGGAAGCAATGCAGCTCTCATCTGTTGACGGCGATCTTATCCGCGTAAGAAGAGCAGGGAAGATCAATGCCGATAATGAGGGGCCGAAATTCGAATTTACCGTATTGCCCTTTACGCCTGAGCAGATGAATGAGAGTCTTCATGAGGAGCTTTTGATGCAGAATGATTTCTGTGAGCTGTTCCTTGATTTCTGTACTAAGGAGATCGAGCGTACAAGTACTAATGTCACGAGCCTTCCTCTTAAGAAGAATGTAGCTTATAAGGAGACATTCAATATCAAGCTCATAAGCAGGAACGGCTGAGCACTTTACTTATAAGATCCGGCAGATTAAAAAGATCAGGACTCCTTAAGGATCCTGATCTCTTCTTTTGTAAGATTTCTATAGGCACCGACCTTGAGGTCACCTAAGAGGATATTCATGAATCTGACTCGTTTGAGCTTTACTACACGATATCCGAGCTGATCACACATCTTTCGTATCTGACGATTAAGACCCTGCCTTAATATGATAGTAAAAGTGTGGGGACCTGTTATCGTGACCTTACAGGGGAGAGTGATTTGACCGTCAACCGGAAGACCGTTCTCCATCTTTTCCTTAAAGCCGTCGGCGATCTTATGATCTACTCTTACTTTATATTCTTTCTCATGTCCGTTTTCTGCTCTCAGGAGCTTATTTACTATATCTCCGTCGTTAGTAAGGAGGATAAGTCCGGAAGAATTCTTATCGAGACGTCCAATGGGGAAGATACGTTCCTTCATTCCTACGAAATCGACTATATTAGTCTCATCTCTTGTATCAGTCGTACAGGTGATACCAAGAGGTTTATTCAGTGCTATATAGATCTTATCGTCCTTAGGAAGGATGATCTGTCCGTCAACAGTTACTTTATCTCCGTCGAATACTTGAGTGCCTGCCACGGCGAGATTGTCGTTGACCATGACCTTCTGATCATCAACAAGCCTGTCAGCTTCACGCCTCGAGCAGTATCCCGATGAGGCGATATATTTATTTATCCTGATACCGTCCATATCAATACCAGTTATTTGAAGCTTCGGCGCGCTTTAATGTGAAGGTGAACGTGGTACCGTGTCCGTATTCACTTTGTACGGTAATATCTTCGCCCATATAAGTAAGAAGCTCCTTGGCGATGGCAAGTCCGAGTCCGGTGCCTTTCTTACCTCTCGCACGGTCTGCCTTGAAGAATCTGTCGAAGATATGGTTGATATCATATTCGTGGATACCTTGTCCGGTGTCGATTACGGAGATCAATACCTTGTCTACGATATCATTATATTCCGCATCGATAGTGATGGATCCGCCTGCGGGTGTGTATTTCTTGGCATTATCCAGGAGGATTACGAGTATCTGCTCGACACGGTCAGGATTACCCATAACTGTAGGGAGATTTCCTGTATTGAATCTTACCCTGAACTTGAGATTTGCTTCATTCATGACGGGGATGAATTTCGTCTCAAGATCATTGAGAAGGGAATTCAGGTCGAAGGGGAACATCTTGAAGGCAAGAGTCCTGGACTGGAGCTTGGAAAGCTCAAGCATGTCGTCGATAAGTCTCGAAAGCCTGAGCGTCTCATTCAGGATGATGTTATAGTAGCGAAGCTTGTCTTCCTCCTTCTTGACCATGCCGTCTGCGAGGGGCTCGATAAGTCCGCGCAATGTCTGCAGGGGAGTACGAAGCTCGTGAGAGATATTGGCAACGTAGTCTCGTCTTGTCCTTTCGAGCTTGGAATCCTCGGTGATATCACGGAAGAATCCTGTAGCACCGACACATTTAGTCTCATCATTGGAGTCGACCTTTGGGATAAGAGTTACCTTTATTACGTAATCAGGACCTTCGAGAGTCCTGTCTACCTGCTCGCACTGAGAGATACAGGTCTCGACATCTTCCCAGACCTCATCGAAAGGAATAACGTGCAGTCTCTCGGTAAAAAGGTTTTTCTTGGGTACCTTGGAGAAGATGGTCTTCATTGAATCATTCATTACGCCGGGCTCGCCGTTTTCGTTGAAGACGACTATACCTTCGGCTGTAACATTAAAGATATCCTCGAGTCTGTTACGTTCCAGCGTAAGCTCGTTGATCGATCTCGACAGTTTATCGGCCATCATGTTGAACGATTCGGCAAGCTCTCCGACTTCGCCCGAGAAGCTCTCATCCGCTCTGATCTCATATTGTCCCTGACCGTATGCCTTTGCAACGATATTCAGGTTATGAAGAGGCTCGGTGATCTTATTGACCACCAGGACAACGGGAAGCAGCATAGTAAGTGCCGCAGCAAGAGAAGAGAGGAGAAGTACATTAACATAATGCTTGAGAATGGGTGTACTCTCACTTACATCAGAGATAAGCACCAGATATTTGCCTTCATAATAACCTGAAGTGATCCTGTTGACGATAAGCAGACTCTCGTCTTCACCGGACTGATTCTTAAAGAGCTTATAGGATTCGGTCTCTATCTCGGGATTGAGAAAGTATTCACGGGCATAATCGATCTGCTCTTTGTATTCCGGGGAATAAGCAGTAGTCGCAGGTGCAACTATGTGACCTGTGGAATCCATTATGTAAACATCATTGCCTATGACTTCAGACCTGCCGCACAGATACGGAGGCAGCATATCATATGTCTGATTGAGCATCGAAAGGATAGCAGTCGACTTATTGAAGGAATCATCAATACGATTGGTGAATTCCGATATACGACCTGCAAGGGAAAAAGCTAATGTGGCAAACAGAGCCAGAGCAAGCTGAGCCGTCAGTACCAGTGCGACTGTGCGGCGCATCAATGTACTGTGTTTGAACATCAGCCGACCTCGAATTTATAACCTACGCTGTAAACAGTCTGAATACTCCAGGAAGCATTATCACAGGAGATCTTCTGTCTGATCCTCTTAATGTGAGTGTCAACCGTTCTGGAGTCGCCGTTATAATCATATCCCCAGATGAGCTGAAGGATCTGATCTCTGCCCATTACCTGTCCTGCATGAGAAGCAAGAAGATGAAGGATCTCAACTTCCTTGGGCGTGCAGGGGATATTCTCACCGTTTACCTTGACGGTATAGTTGTCCATGTTGATCTCAAGACCGTCGAATCTCAATACGGAAGCGGAATCGCTGGTGTCGGCAGTTCTTCTGAGGACCGCCTTGATCCTTGCTATTACTTCTCTGGGTGAGAAAGGCTTTACTATATAGTCATCGGCACCGAGTTCCAGACCCAATACTCGGTCGATCTCTTCTCCTTTGGCTGTAAGAAGGATAATAGGGGTGGAAAGTGTCTTCCTTACTTCACGACATACATCAAGGCCGCTCATCTCGGGCATCATGACGTCCAGAAGGATAAGATCGGGTTTATCTTCCTCGACCTTACGGAGTGATTCGGCTCCGTCAAATGCATCAGAATGAGAATAATGCTCACTGTCGAGATAAAGTGTGAGGGACTCGTGAACGATGGGATCATCGTCGCATATAAGAATGTGAGGGGTCTGTGACATTTCCTTACTCCTTAAAGTACTTATTTCATATTTATTCAGAGTGTATTATATAACACTTCATTCAGATTTTCTTCACAATTCTGAAAGTTTATGCATTTTTTTGTTTCCCAAAAAAATTTGAAAGCATACCTGCTTTATGTGTATAATTGTCCGCAGGAGTTATGAATAGGAGGAAAGATTATGAAGAAAACATTAAAATGCATTATTTCATCGGCTGTTATGGCTTCTATGGTAATGAGCATAGCTTCCTGCTCGCTTTTTGATAAGGCAGGTAAGCTTTGTACCGAGGTAGGAGATGAGTATCTTACTGCTGCACTTGCACGTGATATCGATGATATTTCCGAGCTGTGTACTGATGAAGATGAAGCTGTCGATGCTTTATCGCCTTATATGGGTGATAATGATCCCGTTCAGGCTCTTCTTGACAGAGCTACATTCGAGGCAGGTAAGCCCGATTGTTCTACAAAGGACGGCAAAGGTTCTATCGAGTATACGGTCACCCTTCCCGATTATGATGCAGCTCTGGATGAGGATCCTGAGGATGTCGATGATTTTGAGGATATTCTCGATGAACTTAAGGATACTGTCGAGATCACTGTAACAGTAGATTTTAAGCTCAAGAAGGATGAGTGGCTTGTAGATAATCCCGATGAGCTTGCCGAAGATCTCTATGAAGAGCTTTTTGATGTAAATTACGGATTTGAATCTCCCCGTGCTCAGCTTATCGATCATGAGTATTTCTACGGTTCGGATGATGATGTGTACTCTGATGTAAGTACACTCGATCTCGATATATATTTTACTGATTCCGATACTTTCGATTTCTCTTTTGAAGTTGTATATCAGGGTAATGTTATCTTCGAGAGCGGTACTAGAACTGACTACAGCTATATCTACTGCTACTGCTATTATGAAGACACTACACTCTATCAGTCAGGTGAGTACTATTTCCCTGAAGGTCAGTATACATATAACGTATATGACGGCAACGGAGAGCTTATTGTTTCTCACACATGTACGGTTGCATAATCGATCTTCTACTGAAATCTTCAGACCGCTGTCTTCGTAATGAAGACGGCGGTTTTTGCGTTTAAGGAGAAAAATATATATAATGGATTTCTGAATTTAAATCATATAAGAGGTAGATAATGAAGAGCGGATCGTATTTTAAGAAGGGAATTGCATCATTGCTCATTATGATGATGCTCGTTAATATCTCGGGATGTTCCGAGTTTTTGATGAAGAGAGCAGTCGAGAAGGCTACAGAATATGTAGAGGGAGTATTCGAAGATCTCAAGAAGGATCCCGAGAAGACCATAACCAAGAACTCTCAGACGGAAGTCGAGTTTCCCGAGCTGACGGCAGAGCAGGGTGATGTGGTGGATGAATTGTTCTCATCACTCAGCTTTGACATAGATGAAGTAAAACTCAATGAGAAAAGGACCAAGGGTACTGTAACCATAGCGCTTGATCTGATCCCTGTATTTGAAGAGGATACATTTATCGTAGGCACGGCAGACGAAGTCAATGATCAGATCGATGATCTTAAGCAGGATATAGTATTAGATTTCGATATTAAGCTTGATAAGAATAAGAATTGGGTGTTTGCCGACTTATCCGAGCTTGCCGGACTCCTTATGGACCCTTATCAGGAGATCTGCTTCCTTAATGAAGACGGTAATCCGATCAATATCACTAAAGGATATATCGATATGGTATATGTCGATTCGGCCTGGTTTGATCCACTCATGAATAATCCGCTCAGTGAGAATCGTCTTTCCGGCACAGATTATCTTAAGGTAGGTTTCTACTTTAATCGTCCGATGACCATCGATTTTACGTTTGATGTCCTTTATAACGGTGAAGTGTCACAGACTGTAGAGATATCGCTTGAAGAAGAGATAATAGCAGACTGTCATTTGGAATCCGAGCAGGGATTCGAGGCAGGTTCTTATCAGATCATACTTTATTACGGCGATACGGTAGTTGCCGAATCTGAAGAACTTACGGTGCGTTGATTATGTTTCTTGCAGATAAATGGAGTGATTTTGAAGTTTTATATGCCGGTGCAGGTGACAAGTGCGAGCGCTGGGGGGATATCATCCTCAAAAGGCCTGATCCTCAGGCTGTATGGGATTGTGAAGAGCCTTCGGATATAAGACCTCATGCCGTGTATCAGCGAAGCTCGACAGGCGGCGGTTCCTGGGAGCGCAGAAGACCGATGCCTGGTAACTGGAAGATCGGTTATGATTCTCTCGGTAAGAGACTGAACTTTATTATCGAACCGACTTCATTTAAGCATACAGGTCTTTTCCCGGAGCAGGCTGCTAACTGGGATTTCTGCGGTGAACTCATAGAGAATGCCGTAAGAGCAGGAAGGGATGACATCAAGATACTTAATCTTTTCGCTTATACGGGAGGAGCTACTTGTGCAAGCGCACTTCACGGTGCGGCAGAGACGGTGCATGTAGATTCTTCTAAGGGCATGATCGCCCGCGCCAAGGAGAATATAGAAGCATCCGGGCTTAAGGACAGATATGTAAGATTCATAGCTGAGGATTGCAGAAAGTTCGTTGAACGCGAGATAAGACGCGGACGCAAGTATGACGGTATAATCATGGATCCGCCGAAGTACGGCAGAGGACCTACGGGCGAGCTTTGGGAGATAGATAAGTCATTATTCGAGTTCGTAAGCAGATGTTCGCTCCTGTTATCCGATAAGCCGCTCTTTTTCCTTATAAGCTCATATGCTACGGAGCTCGGACCTACATGTATCGGAAATGTGCTCGATATAGCGATCGGAAGTAAGTTTGGCGGACGGGTAAGCTCTGAAGAACTCGGACTTCCCATTCGTTCGATGGGAATTGACCTTCCCTGCGGACAGTCGTCAAGATGGATCGCGGGATGAGTGAGCCTGAGATCCTCTACGAGGATAATCACGTAATAGTGGCAGTCAAGCCTTCCGGTGTCCTATCACAGGCGGACGGATCCGATGCCCCGGATATGCTCACGATACTTAAGGACTACATCAAGATTAAATACAATAAGCCCGGCAATGTCTTTCTCGGCCTCCTTCACAGGCTCGACAGGAATGTAGAGGGTGTTATGGTCTTTGCAAAGACAAGCAAAGCCGCATCGAGGATCAGCGAGCAGATACGAAATAGAGAAGTTCGAAAGCTTTATCGTGCTATCGTTAACGGTTCTTTCACGAAGGACGAGGGTGAATTTTGTAACTGGCTCATTAAGGACGGAAGGACTAATGTGACGAAAGTCTTTGATTCCAAGCCTTCTTCGTCTGAGGCTAAGAAGGCGACATTGAGATATAAGGTGACAGGAAAAGCGGATCTTAAAGGAAATATGGTATCACTTGTCGATATCAAGCTCGATACGGGCAGGTCTCATCAGATAAGAGCACAGTTTGCACATTCAGGTCACGCGCTTCTGGGAGACAGGAAATACGGTGACTGTACATATAAGGGAAATGTATGCCTGCAATCTTATCTTATAGGTTTTAAACATCCTGTCAGCGGGGAAAAGATGGAATTTACGGTACCGATCAGATCAGACGGACCATGGAGTATATTTGGAGGATTTTAATAATGGACGCATCATACAAGCTTACCAATGAACAGATCGAAGCAGATAAGATAAGGATCATCGAGCTCTTGAAGAGCACAGAAAGGCCCGGTGTCGAAAGGCTGGTCGAGTGGATGGAGACGAAGTCAGATTTCTTCACGGCTCCGGCGTCGACCAAGTACCATCTGCATTGCAGCGGAGGTCTTGCAAGGCATTCTCTTAATGTTTACGAGAGGCTTAAGGCAAAGGTTGATTGTGGCCTGGTAACGCTTAAGGATGACACCGTAATACTAACTTCGCTTCTTCATGATGTATGTAAAGCTAATTTCTATGCTGTTCAGAAGCGTAACAGGAAGATAGACGGACAGTGGCAGGAAGTAGAGGAGTGGGGCGTTGATGAAAAGCTTCCCATCGGTCACGGTGATAAGTCCTGCTATATCGTTCAATCTTTCATGAGGCTTTCTCCCGAGGAATTTGCCATGATCAGATTCCATATGGGAAGAGAAAGTGACAGTAACAGTGATTACTTCTCCAAGGCTGCCGCCGTATTCCCGGGGGTAGCGGCTATCCATACTGCAGATCTGGAGTCAGCGTTCATAGTAGAGTCAAGGATGTAAAACACAGATTCTCCGAATGTTGTAGCAGCAGACGGAATCGCACATTCTTTTAGGTCATATGAATACCTGATAGGAGGCCGAATGTTTGATCTGGTAGGAAAGAACGGATTTGACCGCATTAGTTTCAAGACTATAGAAAACTGCGGAAGTGGTCATGACGGTGACGTATACAAGTGTGAATTATCTATCGTTGCCGGATGTTT
>CACZPC010000196.1 GCA_902782985.1 Oscillospiraceae bacterium | reverse complement strand
TTCAACCGCGACCACGACCGCGAAAGCTCCTTCGACATCGAACTCGACTTCATCTGCGAAGGCTTCACGAAGGACTTCTTCCGCTGGTCATTCTATTGAAAGTTCAGTGCCCTGGTTTATAAGGACCACGGGCGCGGCCTCACCTTCGGCGAAGTCCGCGGCTCCTTCGACTGATTCAGCCGACTCTGATACTGCCGCTGATACGGCCGATTCGTTTATGTCCGACGCCGCCGATTATGAGGAAAGCTATGTCGCTTCTTACAGGAAAAAGGCGAAGAAGAGCAAGCAGAACAGGATACGCCTCATTGCCGCTGTTGCTTTAGTGGCAGTGCTCGCCGTTACTTTGATCATTGCTTTCGCGGCAGGCGTCTTTGATAAGCGTTATAAAGTTACTCTGGCGGACGGCTCCGTAGTAAAGATGACTCAGAAGGAGCTCGTAGCCGATCTGACGAATGACGTGATGCCCGAGGGTATTCATATCAACGGTATAGATGTCAGCGGGATGACGAAGGAAGAGGCTCTTGCCAGTATCAAGGCGAATCAGCCTGAGCGCCCCCTGGAGATCGACGTTTCTCTCGTACTTAACGGCAAGGCGATCCCCCTCGACTTAAGCTCGCTTCCCATCGAAGTAAACGATGTCGAGGTAGTTGATAAAGCATTTAATTACATGAGACCTTCAGGTGATGAGACTCCCGAGGAGCTTATTGCCATGCACGACGCCCGCGAGGCGATCAAATCCACGCCGGCCGAATACCAGACGGCTTATACACCCAATACGGATGACCTGTCGGCGCAGGTGCATGCCGTGCTCGATCCTTTCGATCACGAGGCAGTCGATGCCGTTATCACGGGCTTTGATCTTCAGTCATGTCAGTTCGAATATACTCCGTCCGAGCAGGGATATGAGATCGATATCGACAAGGCACTGAATGATGTGAAGGATATGCTCGACGGCGGTGTATATGCAGGTGAAGTTGAAGTAGCCGCCGAAGTCCTTACGCCCTATCTCACATCGACCATGATAGAGGAGGATTTCGGTCTTATCTCATCGACTTCTTCTTCAACAAGTTCGTCGAATTCCAACAGACGCAATAATATCGCTACCGCGGCTTCGTCGATCAACGGCACGATCCTTCAAAACGGCGAGAGCTTCTCTTTCAACGGTACTGTAGGCGAGAGGACTGCTGCCAACGGTTATATGGAGGCCGGCGTTATCGTCGACGGCGCCACGGAGCAGGGATACGGCGGCGGTGTCTGCCAGGTCAGCACCATGGTATACGAGTCGGCCGTTAAAGCCGATCTTCAGATCAACGAAAGGCACCCCCACCAGTGGCCCGCCCGATATGCGGACGACGGATGCGATGCGGCTGTCGACTGGGGCTCCCAGGATCTTACTTTCACCAATACCAGCGGTTATCCCATCGTAATAAGCGCTTATCACGACAGTTCATCTTCGACGATCTCCGTGGCGATCTACGGTCACAAGCTTCCTGACGGCGAATATATCAGATTCACCGGCAGCAGTGAGATCACTACCGAATATCAGACAACTTATGTGCAAAATACCGAGCTTCCCGTCGGCGAAAGGAATACGACCAGAGAAGGCCATAACGGTCTTACGGCTCATTCCTACAAGATCAGATATGATGCCGGCGGCAATGAGATCGACAGGACCGAATATACGACATATTACAATGTGATCAATGCCGAAGAGGAGGTCGGAACGCTTCAGCCTGACGGTACGCAGGCCACTTTCGATTCGACGACCGGTGAGGTAACGACCACCGAGACCACGACCACGACGGTCGATGAGTATGAGGAAGAAGATGATGACGAGGGTTATATCATCTACGAAGATGATGACGAAATAGTCTATTATACCCCCGGTGATGATGAGGATGAGGAGTGGCTGTACTGACGGCTGATATCGAGATCATCGAAGATTCAGGATTCAGGAGTCAGCGTCAGCATTCTTAAGCTGATTCTTTCGAGCATACATCTTCTTATCGGCACGTCTGAAGACATCAGTATATGTCTCGTCTCTTGATGGATCGAATATATCATATCCGCTTGCAATGACGACTCCGCCGTTCTTCTGATTCCTGTCTATCTCCTTCTCGAAAGAGTTGACCAGGTATTCTCTCTGACGGAAAGGCTCTCCCGTGAGGATCGCCACGAATTCGTCTCCGCCTACCCTGAAGACCGGACTGTGCTCGAAGCTCCTGCAGATCAGGGCGCATGCATTCTTGAGCAGCTCGTCTCCCGCTTCGTGTCCGAGGGTATCATTTGTCAGCTTTAGGCTATTAACGTCGAATACCACGAGGCCGTATTCGGTGAGCTTGCCGTTATCGATACAGGACTCCAGGTCTTTAAGCGTCTCCAGATAAGCGAGCTTATTCCTGATGCCGGTAAGAGGATCCTTAAGTGCAACTATCTTGGCATTGCTCATCTCGACTGCGTGCTCGACCATCTTATCTCTGTATACGAAAGTATGGATCAGGCATGTCGTCAGGAGACATCCGATGGAGTAGAAAGGCATAAGCGGGAATACCATCTGAAGGATGATGAATCCGGTCATTATCGCTCCCGCTACTCCTACTGCGCAGTGATGCGATCTTGTCTTGCCTTTTGTCTTGGCGGTGATACTGAATGTATATCCCATAGTGATGATATTAAGCAGTACCTGGGCAAAGAATCCCACATATCTTGCATGGCCTGCCTGGTATTCGGTGTCGGTATTGAACTTGAATGCTATGGGAATGAAGAGATTGATGATCAGGATCAGGATCTGGAATATAAGGATTGCTATACCGCCCGTCACCATAAATCTGCTGAAGTTATTCTTGTGCTCAAGGTAGAATACGACGAACCTTGTCCACAGGAAGACAGTCAGTGTTATCGCGATGAAATACAGTATGGTGGCAATGTAACACAGCAGGATAAGATCATGCTCATAAGTGATGCCCCAGCAGATATCGATAATATAATACAACAGGATAGAAACGAGATACTGTCTGTACCTCTTCTCGGTGCGGGCTGCGGGAGCTTGCGATATGGGGCGCATATGCTCGTAATTGATGATAAGATGCACGAGCAGCGCGATTATGCCGACACTGGAATAATACATAATCCGCTCCTTAAGTGGAGAGAGCCTGACCCTTTTCCTGCTTCCTGTATAAACATAGTATCACGCTATGCTTATATTATCAGTTAAATTTGTGTTAATAGATGTTAAGTGATCCTCTCGAAAGGCCGTAGCGTGGTATAATGGGGTTATTATCGCATTGATCATCGCACAATTGATCTTACGGGTATTGTATCGTGAATACACAGGTTAAAAAGAGGATCATAACAGGTTTTTCCCTGTCATTTATCATATTGATCATTATGCTCGTCTGGAGTGTGATAAAGACCGATGCGTATAATGCCGAGGCACATCAGCGTACCCTGAGCGGAGAAGAACTCTTCAGTGTCGAAGAGGACAGATCGGAGGATCTGTGCATCCGTATCGCACCCAGGAGCAATACCTGGACCAAGCTGATAGATCTTAAGGGCGAAGGGCTGGAGGAGCCTGATTTTCAGGCCTTTACATACGATTTCTACCTGTCGAACAATACGGATGATGAAGTAGCGGACTACACGTATACTTTTACATTTGACCGCGATGTGCTCCTGATGTCAGCATGGAACGGATCGATCGAGATACATCAGAATCGTGACGGCAGGGAATATACGGCACTGGTGCCCGACCTTCGTGAATTCGATCCGACGGCATATGATCTTGATATCGTGGAAGCTGATGACGGTGAAGTACTTATCCACATGGCTTCAGGTGATCATCTTGTATATATCCCGAGCTCGGGAGAGAATGCCATGGAGATTCCCATCCAGGCAAATGAGGGCGTTACTCCGGGAATAATAATGTATATTCCCATCGGTGAAGATATCAACGGTTCCACACTGACACTGGATTACACTTTCAACAGAGTCCTTGAGAGCGAGCCTTTGTTCCGTATATCGCTCGCGGCTTTCGGTCTTTGGTCGCTGGCTCTGATAATATGTCTGATCGTCGTTCTTCAGATCCGTAAATATTCGGTGCAGCATGAGCACGATCTTGAGATGATCAAGGAGTCGATAGAGACATTTACGGGCTTTATCGATGCCAAGGATCCTTATACCAACGGTCATTCCAATCGAGTCGCGGAATATACGAGGCTTATCGCGGAGGAACTCGGATTCAGCGGAGAGGAGCTCGACCGCATTTACTATGTCGCACTCCTTCATGACTGCGGTAAGATCGGCGTCCCGGACAATATCCTCAGTAAGCCCGGCAGACTGACCGAGGAGGAATTCGAGATCATCAAGTCTCATACTACCCGCGGCGGCGAGATACTGAGCAGCTTTAAGAGCCTCAGTGACGTGGATGAGGGAGCGCTCTATCATCACGAAAGGTACGACGGCAAGGGATACCCCGAGGGTAAAGCCGGCGAAGATATCCCTCTTATCGCGCGCATGATCTGCGTGGCCGATTCTTTCGATGCCATGAACTCCAATAGAGTATACAGAAAGAAGCTTTCCAAGGAAGCTATTATTGCCGAGATCGAGCATAACAAGGGAACGCAGTTCGATCCGAAGATAGCCGATATCCTCCTCGGATTTATAAGATCAGGCAAGGTCGAAACCGATTGATAGCGAGTCAGTTTCTGATATTTTAACGTCCCGTTTCCATAATGTTCATACTTAAAAGTTGAATGTTGTTCTCATCACCACGATAATTAAAAGTAGACAGCTGTAACTATTGGGGACTTTTAATTTCGAGGTGCTGCCGTGAGTTCAAGGATCTTATATACATCCGTATTTACGATATTGATACTTGCTCTTATCCTGTGTGCCATTGACGCACGCAGGCGACTTAATGCTCTCGGCAGGAGCGTCTCTCTTCTTGATATCGCATTTATCCCGCCCATCCTCGGAAACTGTATAATCATCATGTCGCATTCCAAGATGTTGTCTATGGCGGGCAGTTATATCTATTTCATCGGAATGGATTTTATGGTCTACGCTCTGATGGGCTTTGTACAGGAATACTGTAAGCTCGGCGGCAAAGCCAAGAGTCCTCCGAAGTGGATCCATTTTCTTCTGATAACCGATATCGTCCAGTATATCTTTAATCCTTTTACCGGTCATGCGTTCGATCTGAAGCGTACTGCATTTGAAGGTGAAGTATTCTACAGCCTTGTCCCTCACATCGGACAGGTCTACCACAGAGTAGTTGTCTACGGAATATTCCTGGCCACGATCATAGGTTTGATTGTTACTACCTTACATGCATCCAGGATCTACAGGGAGAGATATTCTGTTATCCTGTTTGCCCTGATC
>CACZPC010000195.1 GCA_902782985.1 Oscillospiraceae bacterium | reverse complement strand
TGAAGAGAAGCTTCAGTATTATTTTCCTTTCTGGCTCAATATGGCCGTACCCCTCTTCATGATCGTGTCGGGGTATGTCTATGCATTTTCTTTCCGAAAGCATAAGATCGATTCGCTCTCCGCTGCTTATGCTCCCAAAAGTATCGTTTCAAAAGCCGTCAGGTACACGGTGCCTTTTGCCATCGCCTATCTGATCGAGATCGTCTATATGGTCAGGACCGGTCGATTCGTGGCTGACGAGGATGTTATCCTTAATCTCACTTCGGATTTTATGGTGGGCGGATACGGTCCCGGAAGTTATTATTATCCTTTGATGATCCAGTTTATCTTCGTATATCCGGTCATCTATTTCATCATCAGAAAACATGATTTCAAGGGCGTGCTCCTCATAGGTATCCTCAATGGTATCTTCGAGCTCATGCAGCATTCGTATCATATGAGCTACAGCTGCTACAGACTGCTCATCTTCAGATATATCCTTCTGATCGCAGTCGGATGCTATATCTCCAGAGAGGACTTCAAGATCCATAAGGCTGTCATGCTCTTATCCTTTGTGGTAGGACTGCTCTTTATCTACAACTGCAACTATATGGATTATGAGCCCAAGGTCATTACTCACTGGACCAAGACATCCTTTGTTGCATGCCTCTACATAATCCCGATCGCGATCATCATGATCACGAGGCTCAAGTCCATAAGATTCGCCCCTTTAGAGTTTCTGGGCAAGGCTTCTTATAACATCTTCCTTACGCAGATGGTATGGTACAGATTCGGCTTCAGATTCCTCGAAAGGAATATCAGCAGCAGGCTCGTGACCTTAGTGGTCGATATCCTGATCTGTGTAGTCGTAGGGCTTATATTCTATTATGTCGAGAAGCCCATCACGGGTTTTGTCGATAAGAAAGCCGCCAGGCTCGTTCGCTGAGCTGTCTGTGTTATACTGTCAGGCGACAGAAAGATGAAGGACAGTTATACAGATGCAGAAAGTCATAAACGCACATTGTCATATTTATCCGGAGAAGATAGCAGCAAGAGCCGTAGAAGGAATAAAGAAATTCTACGATCTTGATATGTCATTAAACGGGATGACCGATGATCTGATCCGCGACGGCAGTGAAGTCGGAGCAGTCCATTATCTTGTACATTCGGTTGCGACCACCCCCGAGCAGGTAAGATCGATCAATTCTTTTATTTCGGAGGAAGTAAGATCTCATCCTGATATCTTTACGGGATTCGGTACGCTTCATCCCGACAGCGAGGATCTCGAAAGTGATATTGACGAGCTGGTGGCACTGGGACTTAAGGGCGTGAAGCTCCATCCGGATTTTCAGCAGTTCGCACTTAACTCGGATAAGGCATACAGGATGGGAGAAGCGTTAAGAGGAAGAGATCTCCCGATCCTGGTCCACTGCGGAGATCCGCGATATGAATTCTCTAATCCGGATCAGTTCAAGCCTTTCCTGGAGCATTTCCCGGATATTACTGTCATAGGTGCGCATTTCGGCGGCTGGAGCATGTTTGACGAAGCGGCGGATAAGCTTGCCGGGACAGATAATCTCTATGTGGACTGTTCGTCGAGTCTGTATCTTCTTGAGCCGGATGAGGCACTGAAGCTTATAAGGAGATTCGGAGCCGACAGAGTGCTCTGGGCAACTGATTATCCCATGTGGGAAGCAAAGGCCGAGATGGCAAGATTTAAGAAGATCGGATTGACTACTCGCGAAGAGGAACTTATCCTTTATGAGAATGCCGCAAGGCTTCTTAAGATAAATGAATTTAAGTGATATGACCAGGAATTTTGTAACAACATCCGTAGAAGAAACTATCGCTCTGGGACGCAAGCTCGGTAAGGTGCTGAGGCCCGGAGATGTCGTGGCGCTCGACGGAGACCTGGGAGCGGGGAAGACCGTGATTACCAGAGGCATCACCGAGGGGCTGGGGCTTATCAGCGAAGACGTATGCAGTCCTACCTTTACCATAGTAAATGAATATACCGAGCCTTCGGATAAGATCCCGCTGTTTCATTTCGATACTTACAGGCTGTCGGGGGAAGACGATTTCCTGGCGGCAGGCCTTGATGAATATTTCTACAGGGGCGGTGTCTGTGTCATCGAGTGGAGCTCGGTGATCGAAGGACTTTTACCCGATAATACGATAAAGATAACGATCAGGGGCAACGGTGATAAACGTGATATCACCATAGACGATCCGGAGGAGAGAATATGCTGATCCTTTCGTGTGATACATCCAATTCCACATGCTGCGCAGGTCTGTATGAAGACGATAAAGAGCTTGCTTATGAGCTGAGCCTCGAAAGGAAGACTCACTCGGAGACTTTCATGCCGCTTCTGGATCGTGTTGTCAAGGCTTCGGGCAAGGATTACAAAGACATTGAAGCGATTGCCGTTACGACCGGTCCCGGCTCCTTTACGGGTATCAGGATAGGGCTGTCGGCAGTCAAGGGTCTTTCCTATGCTCTTGATATACCCTGCATCCCGGTATCATCGACAAAGGCATTGGCTCTGTCGGTGGAGAATGTTATCGATTCGGAAGAAAGAACGATACTCGTACCGGCTTTTGATGCGCGAAATAACAGAGTATTTGCTTCGGTCAGAGGCGGAGACGGATATAGCGAACTTATAGCCGAAGGTGCATATGACTGTGATGATCTGGCAGGCGAGATAATGAAGATGCCTGATGTTGCCGGTAAGACGATCATACTTCTTGGAGACGGAAGCGAAGTCCTCGGCAAGGCTCTCACAAAGGCCGGAGCACATTTTGAAAACGCGGCGGGATGTGCGATCCTCCCCAAAGGAATCAACCGTGCAGCTCGCGGCATAAATCCCGTCAGCGGAGCAGCAGTCACAGCCACTTACTGCGCCGTTTCTTCTGCCGAGAGGCTCAGAAAGCAGTGAATATCAGATATGCTACAGAGCAGGATACAGAAGATATCCTCAAGCTCGAAGCCGAATGCATGCCTCATCCCTGGAGCAGGGACGATATCGAGGCTCTTATCACGGATGAAAGAAAGTTCGCACTGCTGGCGGAAGAAGATGGCATGACAGCGGGTTATATAGGCATCTCCTATGTGCTTGATGAGGCGGAGGTCGGCAATATATGCGTAAGTGCCGATCATAGAAGGAGAGGACTGGCATCAGCTCTTATAGACAGGACTTCGGAAATCCTTAAGGGACTCGGAGTTGTCCGGATCTTTCTGGAGGTGGAGAGTGATAACGCCGGTGCGATCGCACTTTATGAAAGATGCGGCTTTATAAGATATTCCGAGCGAAAGGATTATTACGGCACAGGGCGTGATGCGCTTCTGTATCGCCTCGAAGGAGATATTCAATGAGCAGACTTATCGAACTTACACATGAGCTTCACTCTCTTGCTTCCGGCGGACTTCTTTATACCAAGGATCGCTTTGACAGGGAGAGATTCGAGAGGATTCGGGACATAGCGGCGGAGATCCTGGCCATGGATGTAGAAGGACTTTCGACGGAGAAAGCAGTAGAGCTTTTCGCCGAGAATGACGGTTACGAGACTCCGAAATGCGATACCAGAGCCGTTATCTTTAACGATAATGATGAGGTGCTCCTGATAAAGGATTATGACGGCAAGTGGGCGCTTCCCGGAGGCTGGTGCGACTATGATCAGACGATCTT